>DASUON010000275.1:0-6757 GCA_036276615.1 Burkholderiaceae bacterium | reverse complement strand
ACCCGCCCCACCCCGCTGAGGTGCTGCTGGCGTGCCCAGATTGAAGGCCCCGGGCCTGAGCGTGCGTCGCACGTCACTTCGTTTTCGATAGCTGCTTGCGCTTTATTTAAAAGCGCCAGAGGCACTTTTTGCTTGAGATGTCCCACGCAACCCACGGGTGGCCCCAGGGGGCGGGAGCGCGGCGTGCCTGGCGTTGGGGGTGGGGGCGCACATGCGCAGCCGAGAAGCGCAGGGTGGCGGGACGCACGCGCAGCGTGCTTCGTCGTCTGACCCGTCGCGGTTGTTTGAACGGAGTTTTGCCAAGGGCAAAACGCAGTGAGTTCCGCGACGCTCCCGCCACCCGAGCATCGCAGGGAACCCCGCCCGCCAGCGGGCGGGGCCAGCATTCAAGCCCCCACCCCCAACGCCAGGCACGGCGCGCTCCCGCCCCCTGGGGCCGCCCGACCCACCCACCCCAGGCCCTTTGTCGCAATCCCTTCAAACCCGCCAAACCGCTCCCCCCAAGCCGCGACACACACGCCACCCACCGCGCCAAAACCCCCGAAAACACCCCACCCAAACACCTGCACAGCGTTGGCATCAAACCTGCAATGGGGGCCTTGTCCACCGACCGGAGCCCGCCATGTCCACACCGCTCAAGATCAAGATTGCCGAAGTGTTCGACGAGCCGGGTTGCGACAAGAACCAGGCCAAAAGCACCAAGGAACGCAAGAAGGGCTGCACCAAACAGCTCTCGCCCGGGGCTGCCGCGGGCGGCTGCGCGTTTGACGGGGCCAAGATTGCCCTGCAACCCGTGGCCGACGTGGCCCACCTGGTGCACGGCCCCATTGCCTGCGAGGGCAACAGCTGGGACAACCGGCACAGCGCGTCTTCCGGCCCGCAGATCTACCGCACCGGCTTCACCACCGACATCAACGAGTTGGACGTGATTTACGGCGGCGAAAAGCGGCTGTTCAAGGCCATCCGCGAAATCATCGACAAACACCACCCGCCCGCCGTGTTCGTGTACCAGACCTGCGTGACCGCGCTGGTGGGCGACGACATCGAGGCCGTGTGCAAACGCGCCGCAGAGAAGTTCGGCACCCCGGTCATTCCCGTCAACGCACCGGGTTTTGCCGGGCCCAAGAACCTGGGCAACAAGCTGGGGGCCGAGGCGCTGCTGGATTACGTGATCGGCACCCGCGAGCCCGAGTTCACCACGCCCTACGACGTCAACATCATTGGCGAATACAACCTGGTGGGCGAGCTGTGGCAGGTCAAGCCGCTGCTGGAGGCACTGGGCATCCGCGTGTTGTCGTGCATTGCGGGCGATGGCCGCTACAACGAGATTGCCAGCGCCCACCGCGCCAAGGTGAACATGATGGTGTGCTCCAAGTCGATGATCAACATCGCCACCAAGATGGAGCAGCGCTACGGCATCCCGTACTTCGAAGGCTCGTTCTACGGCATTGGCGACATGAGCGACACGCTGCGCCAGATGGCCCGGCTGCTGGTGCAGCAAGGCGCTCCCGCCGACCTGCTGGAACGCACCGAGCGGCTGATTGAGGTGGAAGAAGCCCGCGCCTGGAAGCGCATTGCCAGCTACCGCCAGCGCCTGGCGGGCAAGCGGGTGTTGCTGATCACCGGGGGCGTCAAGTCCTGGTCGGTGGTGGCCGCCTTGCAAGAAGGCGGCATGGAGGTGGTGGGCACCAGCGTGAAGAAGAGCACCAAGGAAGACAAGGACAAGATCCGCGAGCTGCTGGGGCTGGACGGCAATGCCGACGCCCACATGATCGACGACATGACCCCGCGCGAGATGTACGCCATGCTGCGCGACGCGCGGGCCGACATCATGCTGTCGGGCGGGCGCAGCCAGTTCGTGGCCCTCAAGGCCCGCATGCCCTGGCTGGACATCAACCAGGAGCGCTACCACCCCTACGCCGGTTACGAGGGCATGGTGCGGCTGGTGCACGAGATCGACCGCAGCCTGTCCAACCCCGTGTGGCAGCAGGTGCGCATTGCCGCGCCGTGGGACGAACAGGGCACGCCCTCCCCCACCGCCTTCCTGGCCGACGTGGCCGCCCGCGCCATGGGGCTGGAGCAGGACGAAATCCCTGCCTGAGCCCGCCGCCCCACCCTCCACCGGAAAGCTTGCACCATGGCCCGCGTTGTCGAATCCAAGAAAGCCTGTGCGGTCAACCCGCTCAAGATGAGCCAACCCCTGGGGGCCAGCCTGGCCTTTCTGGGGCTGGACCGTTGCATGCCCGTCATGCACGGCTCACAGGGCTGCACCTCCTTTGGGCTGGTGCTGCTGGTGCGCCACTTCAAAGAGGCCATTCCGCTGCAAACCACGGCCATGAACGAGGTGACCACCATCCTGGGCGGTTACGAAAACGTGGAGGCCGCGCTGGTCAACATCCACAAGCGGGCCGCGCCCCAGGTCATCGCCATCTGCACCACCGGCCTGACCGAGACCAAGGGCGACGACATGGACGGCTTCATCGCCACCGCCCGCCAGCGCAAGCCCGAGCTAGCCGACACCGAAATCGTCTGGGTGTCCACCCCCGACTACAGCGGCGCGTTTGAAGACGGCTACAAACACGCCCTGACCGCCATCGTGCGCACCCTGGTCAAACCCCTGCCCCGGGTGGCCCACCAGGTGACGCTGCTGCCCGGCAGCCACCTGAGCCCGGCAGACATTGACGAGCTGCGCGACATCGTCCACGCCTTTGGCCTCACGGCCAAGGTGTTGCCCGACATCTCGGGCTCGCTGGACGGCCACATCCCACCCGACTGGCGCGGCACCACGCTGGGCGGCACCACGCTGGACGACATCCGCGCCGCCGGGGCGTCGGCCCTCACCCTGGCCGTGGGGGAACAAACCCACGAGGCCGCCCAGGCCCTGCAAGACCTGACCGGCACCCCGTTCGAGGTGTTCGAACGCCTGACCGGCGTGGCCGCCAACGACCGTTTTTTGCACACCTTGTCGCGCCTGTCGGGCCAGCCCGTGCCCGCCCGCTACCGCCGCCAGCGCAGCCAGCTGCTGGACGCCATGCTGGACGGGCACTTCTACATCGGCGGCATCAAGGTGGCGCTGGCCGCCGAGCCCGACCTGCTGCTGGCCGTGGGCGGCCTGCTGCACGAAATGGGCGCTGAACTGCGCTGCTGCATCAGCACCACCCAATCCGCCGCACACGCCCTGCTGCCCGCCGACGAAGTGCTGCTGGGTGACCTGGAAGACCTGGAAACCGGTGCCGCCGAGTGCGACCTGATCGTCACCCACGCCCATGGCCGCCAGGCCGCCGAACGGCTGAACAAACCGCTGTTGCGCGTGGGCTTTCCGGTGTTCGACCGCATTGGCAACGCCCACCGCTGCCAGGTGGGCTACCGCGGCAGCATGGCCCTGGTTTTCGAGGTGGCCAACACCCTGATCGAGCGCATCCACCACCACCACGCCGACGACTGGCCCCTGCCCCCGCAGGCCGTGCGTGCGGCGGCGCCCGCGGCGGCGCCCGAACCCCCTCCCGTGTCCCCGCTGGCCCAGGCCAGCGCCTGAGCCCTCTCAACCCCAGGAGCGCCCCATGAAAGTCGCCTTCACCACCCAGGACAAGGTCAGCGTCAACGCCCACTTTGGCTGGGCCAAAAGCATCGTGGTCTACGAGGTCACGCCCCAGGGCCACCAACTGGTGGACAGCTTCGAGTTTGGCGACAAGCTGGAAGAAGACGGCGACGAGGACAAGCTGGCCCCCAAGCTGGAGGCCATCAAGGACTGCGCCATCGTCTACGTGGCGGCCATTGGCGGCTCGGGCGCGGCCCGGGTGGTGGCGCTGAAGATCCACCCCATCAAGGTGCCACAGCCCGAGGCCATTGCCGACATCCTGGACAAGCTGCAAGCGGTGCTGCAAGGCACCCCGCCCCCGTGGCTGCGCAAGGCCCTGGCCAAAGACCAGGAACGCACGTTCGACTTTGAAGACGAAGGAGAAGCCCAGCATGGCTGAGACTGACACCCCCGTGGCCCCCGCCACCGACGCCCCGACCGACGACGCCCTGCTGGCCACGCCCTTTGTGCAGCAGCTCGTCAAGCAACTGCGCGCCCAGGACACCCACGGCACCTGGGACAGCAAGAGCGACCTGCAAATCCTCAAGCCCTACCTGCACACGCCAGAAGAGCGGCGGGCCATCCCCATCATGGGCGACCCCGACCCCGAAACCCTGTGGCACCTGGAGATTTTCTACAACGCCATTGCCGTGGCCATCGAGCGCGAAACCGGCCAGATGGTCTCGCCCATGATGAAGATGAGCCACGAAGGCTTTGGCCGCATGGTGCTCATTGCCGGGCGACTGGTGGTGGTGAACAAACAGCTGCGCGACGTGCACCGCTTCGGCTTCACCTCGCTGGCCAAGCTGGCCGAGGCCGGCGGCAAGTTCCTGGACGAGGCCATCACCATGATCCGCACCTACCCCGACGTCGCAAACTACGGAAACTGACCCATGAGCACCGACGCCGACGAACTCAAAACCAAGCTGCGCAAGCTCAACGCCCAGGCCACCCAGGCCAAGATGGACCTGCACGACCTGTCCGAAGAGCTGCCCACGAACTGGGAAAACATCCTGGCCGTGGCCCAACGCTGCCACGACGCCCACGCCGCGCTGATGGAGGCCCGCAAGGCCGCCGCAGCTGCCGCCACAGCCGCCTCCTGAGCCCCAAGGACCCCCACCATGAGCACCCATTTCGAAGTCACCCTGCCCAGCGGGGCCACCTGGACACCCACCTTCGTCTCGTCGCTCGACCAGGAAAAATGCATTGGCTGTGGCCGCTGCTACAAGGTCTGCCCCCGCGGCGTGCTGGAGCTGATGGGCGTGAACGAAGACGGCGAATTCATCCACGTGGACGAAGACGACGATGACGACGACGAATACGAGCGCAAGGTCATGACCCTGGCCCACCAGGAGTTGTGCATCGGCTGCACCGCCTGTTCCCGCATCTGTCCCAAAAAGTGCTACACCCACGCCGCAGCCCCGGCCTGAGCCCGCCGCGCACCGGGGCCGACCTGTCCCATGCGCTGCTGGCCTGCGCCCGGCACCCCACCGACGCCGCCACCCTGGCCCTGGCCGGGGTGCTCAGCACCCGCTTCGAGCGCCACGGCCTGCACCAGTTGCCCCTGCCCGGGCGTGACGCCGCCGCCACCCAAGCCCTGCTGGCCCGCTGGTTCCCCGGGGCCGACGCCCTGCTGGGCCTGGACTGGGAGGCCCTGGCCGCCGCCCCCAGCACCGAAGCCCGCGCCGACGAAATTGACGACCTGGTGACCCTGCTGACCGCCCACACCCACCCGGCCACAGGCAGCCCCATCCACACGCCCCACGCGACGCACGCCCACGCCGAAGACCTTGCCTGGGCCCTGACCTTCGCCTGCCTGGAACCCAACCACCTGTGGCAGGACCTGCACCTGCCCTCCCGCGCCGAACTCAGCCAGTTGATGCACGACTGGTTCCCCACGCTGGCGGCGCGCAACGTGGCCCACATGAAGTGGAAGAAGTTCCTCTACAAACAACTGTGCGAACGGGAAAACCTGTTCATCTGCAAGTCGCCCAGCTGCCAGACCTGTTCCGACCACCCGCTGTGCTTCGGGCCGGAAACCGCCCAAACCACGCCGTGGACCGCCACCTCGCACCATGACCGCTGAACCGCCCCCCGCCACCCCCGAACCGGGCGACCACACGCACGGCGCCAACCTCTGCAGCGGCCCCAGCGATCCCCACGGCCCCGAGGCGCTGTGCCGCGACCTCAAGGCCGCCTTCCGCCACACCCTGCGCACCGCGGGCGACCCCACCCCGCTGCTGGTGCAAGCCTGGGACAGCTTCGAAGGCAACGTGGCCATCCAGGCCGAAGGCCAAGCCCCCATCGCCTGCCGCAAGGGCTGCCCCAGCTGCTGCACCCTGCGGGTCAGCGCCAGCACGCCCGAGGTGCTGGTGATCGCCCACTACCTGCGCACCACCCACGCCGCCTGGCAAGCGCACGGCATCGACCTGATCGCCGCCCTGCGCCAGGCCGACGCCACCACCCGCGGCCTGGACGAAGCCCAGCGCGTGGCCCAGCGCACGCGCTGTCCGTTCATCCTCGACGGGGTGTGCGCCATCCACCGCGTGCGCCCGCTGGCCTGCCGGGGCCATGCCTCCCACGACCGCAGCGCCTGCGAATCCGCCGCGGCGGGCCAGCGCGTCAGCATCCCCTTCTCGGGGCCGCACCGGGCGGTGAGGCTGGTGGTGCAGTCGGCCTTGTTGGCGGCGCTGCGGGCCGAGGGACTGGCCTGGGGCTCGCACGAGCTCAACCACGCCACGGTGCTGGCCCTGGACCAAGCCGACGCTGCCCCGCGCTGGCTGCAGGGTGAAGACCCCCTGTCGGCATCGGCCATCGATGACGAACAACGCCCCGCCATGGCACAGTGGCTGGACGCGCTGTGATCGCTTTCCATCCAACATGCCCATTTACGAATACGCCTGTGCCGCTTGCGGCCACGAGTTTGAAGCCCTGGTCCGCTCGGACACCGTGCCCGAGTGCCCGCAATGCCACGCCACCCGCTTGAACAAGCTGCTGTCGGTGCCCGCCAAGCCCAGTGACAGCACCGGCGCCATGGCGTTGCCCGCCGCGCCCTGTGGCGGGTGTGCGGCACCGGGTTCGCATGGCGGGTGTCCGTTCAGTGGGGCGGGCTGACCTTGACGCGCCTCGCTGTTTGAGCGTTCTGCCTGGGGTCCTTGCTGCAGGGGGCTTCTGCTGAGG
>DASUON010000274.1:0-8719 GCA_036276615.1 Burkholderiaceae bacterium | reverse complement strand
CGGCCTCGACCGTGCCCATGAATTCCTGGTGCTCGCGTTGGGCGTTGTTGACCAGGGCCACCGTGGGTCGCGTCATGGCGGCCAGCGTGGCGATTTCGCCCGGGTGGTTCATGCCCAGCTCCACCACCGCCAGCCGATGGCGGCGGGCCAGGCGCAGCAGCGTCTGGGGCACGCCAATGTGGTTGTTGAGGTTGCCACGGGTGGCCAGGGCGTCTTCCCCGTCGCCCCCTACTGCCACGCGCAGGATGCTGGCCACCATCTGCGTGGTGGTGGTCTTGCCGTTGCTGCCGGTGACGGCGATCACGGGAATGGTGTACTGCGCCCGCCACAAGGCGGCCAGTTCACCCAGGGCGGCCAGGCTGTCGGGCACCTCCACGCCAGGAAGGCCAGCGTCGGCCAGGCCGCGTTCGGCCACCGCCGCCACGGCACCGCTGCGGGCGGCCTGGGGCAGGAAGTCGTGGGCGTCAAACGTTTCGCCCTGGAGGGCCACGAACAGGTCACCCGGTTGCAGGCTGCGGGTGTCGGTGTGCACGCGGTGGGCGGGCCATTGGCAACGGCCCACGGTGCGGGCACCGGTCAGCAGCGGCAACAGGTCGGTGAACGATGAGTAGGTCATGAAGCAAAGCCTCCCCGTGCGAGCAGGGCGGCGCGGGCGTGGGCCACGTCGGAAAAAGGATGTTTGACCCCGGCCACGTCCTGGGTGGTCTCGTGGCCTTTGCCAGCCACCAGCACCACGTCAGCCGGAGCGGCCTGGGCCACCACCTGGGCGATGGCGGCGGCGCGGTCGGGTTGCACCGTGACGGCCTGGGGTTGGCGCAGCCCAACCACCATCTGGGCCAGGATGGCCTGGGGGTCTTCGCTGCGGGGGTTGTCGCTGGTCAGGCACAAGACGTCGGCGGCGGCTTCGGCGGCAGCGGCCATCAAGGGGCGTTTGACCGGGTCACGGTCGCCGCCGCAGCCCACCACGCAATGCAGGCGCCCACCACGCACCGCCACCAGGGGGTGCAGGGCGGTCAGTGCCTGGGTGAGGGCATCGGGGGTGTGGGCGTAGTCCACCAGCACCAGGGGGGCGGCCTGCGCCGCTGCGCTGGCGCCTTCAGGGGTGGCGCTGACCGGTTCCATGCGCCCGGGCACCGCGCCCACACGGGCGCAGGCGGCCACGGCGTCGGCCAGGGGCACGCCCAGCGCCCGCAGCGTTGCGATCACGCCCAGCAGGTTGCTGGCGTTGTAGCGGCCCACAAAGGGCACTTGCAGGTGGGCCGAGGCACGCGGGGCCTCGGTGGCTTGGGCTGAACGGTGTTCCACCACGTCAAACGCCATGCCCTGGGCGGTGACGCGCAAGCCTGCAGCGTGCAGGTGACCGCCGGGGCCATCCAGGGGCACGGCATCTGGAGCCTGCGTGGCTCCATCGGCGGAGGTTACGGGAGCGTTCAGGCTGACGGTCCAGACCGGGGGGGTTTGAGACTGTGCGCTCCAATACAACCCCACCTCATGGGCCAGCGCGGCGCCCTGGGCGTCATCGGTGTTGATGACCACCGCCCCCAGTTCGGGCCAGGTGAACAGCCGGGCCTTGGCCGCCCAGTAGGCCGCCATGTTGCCGTGGTAGTCCAGGTGGTCCTGGGTGAAATTGGTGAACAGGGCCACGGCCACGCGGGTGCCGTCCAGGCGGTGTTCGGCCAGCCCGATGGACGAGGCTTCGATGGCGCAGGCGCTCACCCCGGCGTCCACCCACTCGCGCAGCTGGGCCTGCCAGGCCACCGGGTCGGGCGTGGTGAGCCCGGTGGGACGGAAAGCGGCCAAGGGGTCGGTGTGGGCCCCGGGTGTGGGGGGAAGGCCCAGGCCCAGCGTACCCGCCACGCCGCAGCGGCGGCCCAGCCCCGCCAAGGCTTGCGCCAGCCACCAGGCCGACGAGGTTTTGCCGTTGGTGCCGGTGATGGCCACCACGTCCAGCGCATGGCTGGGTTCGTCCCAGAACGCCGAGGCCAGCGCCCCGGTGTCGGCCTTCAGCGCAGGCAGGCTGCCCACGACGGCGTCGGGCCAGGTGGCGGCCTCGGGCAGCGCGGCCAGCCCGTGTTCGTCCACCACCGCTGCCACCGCACCGGCGGCCAGGGCCGAGGTCACGAACCGCCGCCCGTCCACGGCAAAGCCGGGCCAGGCCACAAAGGCATCGCCCGGCTGGATGCGGCGGCTGTCGGTGCACAGGCGGCGCACGCCCCGGGCACGCAGCCAGGCCAGGGCCTGGTCCAAACCTTGAAGTGGCAAGGGTGCGCTCATCAGAACGATTCCTCCACCGCCTGGGTGACGATTTGCGGCTTGACGTTCATGTCAGGCTGCACCCCCAGGATGCGCAGCGTCTGCTGCACGGTTTCGCTGAACACCGGGGCGGCCACCAGGCCGCCGAAGTACTGACCGTTGCTGGGTTCGTCCAGCATCACCCCCACCACCACGCGGGGTTTGTCGATGGGGGCCATGCCCGTGAACCACGAGCGGTATTTGTTGCTGGCGTAGCCCTTGCCCACCTGCTTGTGCGCGGTGCCCGACTTGCCGCCCACGGAGTAGCCCACGGTCTGCGCCTTCTGGCCGGTGCCGCCCGGGCCTGCGGCCATTTGCAGCATCTTGCGCACGGCGGCGGCGGTCTGTGCCGAGAACACGCGGTGCCCCACCACCGGCTCGTTGCTCTTGAGCATGGTGGCGGGGATGACCTGGCCATCGTGCGCAAAAGCGGTGTACGAGTGCACCATCTGGAACAGCGAAGCCGACAGGCCGTAGCCATACGACATGGTGGCCTGCTCGATGGGCCGCCAGTTCTTCCAGGGCCGCACACGGCCACTGACGGCGCCCGGGAACTCGATCTTGGGCTTTTGGCCATAACCCAGCGCCGCGTAGGTGTCCCACATTTCCTGCGGACTCATCTTCTGGGCGATTTTCAGCGCCCCCACGTTGCTGGACTTCTGGATCACCCCTTCCACCGTCAGCACGCCGTAGTTGTGGGTGTCGGTGATGGTGAAGCCGCCCATGGAGTAGCGGCCCGGCGATGTGTCGACGATGGTCTGCGGAGTGATGCGCCCCGCCTCCAGCGCCATGGCCACGGTGATGGGCTTCATGGTGGAGCCAGGCTCGAAGGTGTCGGTCAGCGCCCGGTTGCGCAGTTGCTCGCCACTGAGGTTTTCGCGGCGGTTGGGGTTGTAGGTGGGGTAGTTGGCCAGCGCCAGCACCTCGCCGCTCAGCACGTCCATCACCACCACGCTGCCGGCCTTGGCCTTGTGCTGCTCCACCGCCTCCTTGAGCTTTTGGAAGGCAAAGAACTGGATCTTGCTGTCGATGGACAGCTGCAGGTCCGGCCCGTCCACCGGGGGAATGGCGTCGCGCACGTCTTCCACCACGCGGCCCAGCCGGTCCTTGATGACGCGGCGCGAACCCGGGGTGCCGGAGAGCTGCTTGTTGAAGATCAGCTCCACGCCCTCCTGGCCCTTGTCTTCCACGTTGGTGAAGCCCACCACATGGGCGGCGGCCTCGCCTTCGGGGTACTGGCGCTTGTAGTCCTTGCGCAGGTAAATGCCTTTGAGGCCCAGGGCCTCGACCTGCCGGGCCACGGGCTCGTCCACCTGGCGTTTGACCCAGACGAAGGTCTTGTCCTCGTTGGACAGGCTTTTCTTCAGGTCGGGCAGTTTCAGGCCCAGCAGCTTGGCCAATTCGGCCAGTTTGGCGTCGTCCTTGTCCACGTCTTCGGGAATGGCCCAGATGCTTTGGGCCGCCACACTGGAAGCCAGGATCAGGCCGTTGCGGTCCAGCACCCGCCCGCGGTTGGCGGGCAGCTCCAGCGTGCGGGCAAACCGCACCTCGCCCTGGCGCTGGAAAAAGTCGTTGCCCCACACCTGCACATAACTGGCCCGCACCGCCAGACCGACAAACGCCAGCCCCAGCGCCGCCACGATGAACTTGCTGCGCCAGACCGGCGTTTTGCTGGCCAGCAGCGGGCTGGCGTGGTAGGCAATGCTGCGCTGGCTCATGGCTTGCCCCCCTGGGCCTTGCCGTCGTCTGCAGCCGCACCTTTCCAGGTGGCGTATTGGGTGATGGCCGGGTTGGCCGGGCGCATTTGCAACTGCTGGCTGGCGATGCTCTGCACCCGGGCCGACGTGGCCTCGGCCCGCTTTTGCACCTGCAGCTGCTCGTGCTCCGACTCCAGCTTGCGGGCCTGGCTGCGGGCGCGGTCGATCTGGGTGTAGACGTGGCGCGACTCGTACTGGGTGTGCACCAGGTAGAAGGCGCTCAGCAGCACGGCCAGCAGCAGCATGAGGTTGAGGCGGGTCATGCAGGCACCTCGGTGCGCTGGGCCACGCGCATCACGGCGCTGCGGGAACGGGGGTTGGCCTGCACTTCGGCGTCCGACGGCATCACGCGGCCCAGGGCTTGCAGGCGCAGTGCGGCAGGGGCGGCAAACGGCACACGGCGGTCCACCACCTCGCGCGAGTGTTTGGCAATGAACTGCTTGACGATGCGGTCTTCCAGCGAGTGGAAGCTGATGACCACCAGCCGCCCGCCCGGGCGCAGCACCGACAGCGAGGCCTCTAGCGCCTGTTGCAGCTCTTCAAGCTCGGCGTTGATGAAAATCCGAAAAGCCTGAAATGTGCGCGTTGCAGGGTCCTTGCCCGGCTCGCGGGTTTTGACCGCGCCAGCCACGACTTCGGCCAGCTCGGCGGTGGTTCGAAAAGGGCCCCGTTCTTGTCGGCGACGATCAATCGCCTTTGCAATCGGTTGAGCAAACCGTTCTTCGCCGTAGTCACGTATCACCTCCGTCAGGGTGGGGATGTCGGCCGTTTCCAGCCACTGCGCCACGCTCTGGCCCCGGGTGGGGTCCATGCGCATGTCCAGCGGGCCGTCATGGCGGAAGGAAAAACCGCGTTGCGGGTCGTCGATCTGGGGCGAGCTGACGCCCAGGTCCAGCAGCAGCCCGTCGGCACTGGCCGCGGGCAGGTCACCCAGGTGGGCAAAGCCTTCATGTCGGATGGACAGCCGCCCCTGCCCCGCCCCTTGGGCCAGGGCCTGCGCGGTGGCGATGGCCAGCGGGTCCTTGTCGAACACCGTGAGGTGCCCGCCAGCGCCCAGATGCGACAGGATCAGGCGCGAATGCCCGCCACGGCCAAAGGTGCCGTCGATGTAAGCACCGTCAGGCTGAACAGAGAGGGCTTCGACCGCTTCGTTCAGCAGGACGGTTTGGTGGACCAACTCGTCTTGCATGGTGTCCCGGTCAGAAAGAGAAGTCCTTGAACACATCGGGCATTTCGCCCTTCATGGCCTCGGCCTCCTGGGCCGCGTAGGTGGCCGCGTCCCACAGCTCGAAATAGCCGCCCATGCCCAGCAGCACCGCGTCCTTCTGGATGCCGGCGGCCGTGCGCAGTTCGGGAGAGATGAGCACGCGCCCGGTGGCGTCCATCTCGACGTCCATGGCGTTGCCCAGAAAGATGCGCTTCCACCACTGGGCCTGCATGGGCAGCGCGGCAATGCGCTCACGGAACTTTTCCCACTCGGAGCGGGGAAACAGCATGAGACAGCCGTGGGGGTGTTTGGTGATGGTGAGCTGGCTCGCAGACGTTGCGCTCAGGACGTCACGGTGCCGGGTCGGCACGGACAGCCGCCCCTTGGCATCGAGACTGAGAGACGAAGCGCCTTGGAACACCTTGGATCAACCCTGAGAGAGCACTTTTCACCACGAAATTGCACTTCTCCCCACTTTATCAGCAAAACCCTGCAAAGCCAGGAGGTTGACCGGGAGAATTTCAATGAAATCAAATACTTACACCGCCTTTGCGGACAAAATGAAATATTAATTTTCCTTGCAAATGAAGCACTTACAAGCACCTGTGAAAGTGCCAGATCAGGGATTTGGGTCGCACCGCGTGCCGACGAGCGGTGGGAGAGAGGGCCGGAGCGGGGGAAGCCCGCCGCCCGCCGTCAAAGGCAGGTGTCCGGGTGACCCCCGGGCATACACGGCCAGGGTGCCGGGCCGCACAAACACCAGAAAGGATAGCATCCACCGCTTTCATTGAAAGCGGTGGAACCCATTTTCATGGAAAAATTTCCAAGCGCTCAACGTCCGGCCACAAACCAGCCGTCCAGCCGCCAGATCCAGCGCAATGCGGCGTAGCGCACCGACGGGGTTCCCGCCAGTGCGCTGCGCTCCTGCCCCAGCTCCAGCGCCAGGGTGTGCTGCGGCTGGGGTTGCCAGTTCAGCACCCAGGCGTTTCGGGTGGCGGCGCGCTGGGCCAGCAGCCCGGCGTCAGTCGCCACCAGGCTGGCCCCGGCACCTTGCAGGCGTTGCGAGGTCCAGGCCCGCTCGGTGCGCAGGCCGGTGTCCCAGCCCGGGGCCACGGTCCACAGCGCTTGCAGCCAGGTGCCGCGCAGGCGGGCGCTGTACTGCGCCAAGCCGTTGGTGGACTCCAGCGTTCCCGACTCCTGCCGCAACCAGCCGCTGGCGGTGAGCGTCAGCGGCCATTGCAGTGTCGAGCGGCGGGCGTCCCACACCGCGCTGGCCCCAGCCACGGTGCTGTGGCCGCCAAAACACACCACGTCTTTGAGGCTGGCGGTGCAGGTCGGGCTGGCATGGGTGTGGCCGGACTGGCTGTTGACCCGGGCGCCCCGGTGGTCGGGGCTGAGGCGGGCCACCCAACCGTCCAGCGCCCACGCCCCGCCCTGCCAGCCCAGGTGCAGGCTGGGGGCCAGCGGACCGTCCTGTCCACCGGGGAACACGCGGCCACGCCACAGGCCCAGGTCGGCACGCCACTGGCCCGCGGGGCTGTTGGCATCACCCGCGCCGCGCCAACCGAGTTGCAGGCCATCGTCGATCCAATCGCCGTTCAGGGTGAGTTGCTTGGCCAGGGGCATCAGGCCCCAGCGGTCCATGTGCCCGGCGTGGGACATGGCCGCCCCCAGCGCGGGCCGTTGGCGGCCTGCGGTCAGCAGCCACACGGCGTCGCCGTCGGGCCGGGCCTGGTCCCAGCGCCACTGCACCGAGGCTTCTTCCACGTGGGCGCGGTCGCTGCCGTGTTTGCCCAGCACGAGCTGGCCGCCCACATGGTCGGTGACCCGCCAGGCGGCCCCCACGGTGCCGTGCTCCAGCGTCAGGCCCTGGCGGTCGGTGCCCGCATCGCCTTGCAGCAAGAAGCCGCGCAGGCGCTGGCTGGGCAGCTCGGCCCGGGCGTCGAGCGCTGAGAGGGCCAGCGCGGCGTCCAGCCGCACACCGGGGTCGGTGGGCAGGGGATCGTCCATTTCGCCATGCGCCTGGGCCTGCAAGGGCAGCAGGCCCAGGCCGCCGAGGCAGGCCCCCGCCGCCCAGGCCAGGGCCGTGCGGTGCCAACCCTTGCCGCCCCGGGGGATGCGGTGGGCTGCTTCACTGGGCCGGGAAGGGGTCGGCGTGTTGGGGGTTGGTGACGAATTCATGGTCGGTCAGGGTTTTGAGGAAAGCGACGAGGTCGGCCTTTTCCTGGGCGTTGAGGTCGATGCGGGCCACCAGGTCGCTCTTGTTGGGGTTGAGGCGTCCGTCCCCTTGGTTGGAGCCGCTGGTGATGTTGCGTCCCCCGGCGGCGTAGAAGTCCAGCACGTCTTCCAGGGTGGCGATGCTGCCGTCGTGCATGTAGGGCGCGGTCAGGGCCACGTTGCGCAGGCTCTGGGCGCGGAACAGGCCGCGGTCGGAGGCCTTGGCGGTGAACTCGAACAGCCCCTGGTTGCCCATGGGGAAGCCGCCCGTGCCGTCCACGTTGTACAGCCCCGTGTTGTGGAAAGGCGTTTCCACGATGCGGCTGGCGGCGTGCACCACCTGGTCGTTGAAGTTGAAGCTGCCGTGGCAGTGGAAGCACTCGGCCTTTTCACCGTAGAACAGGCGCATGCCGCGCTCTTCCGACGCGCTCAAGGTGGCCTTGCCCTGGGTGTACTGGTCGTACTGGCTGTTGCCCGAGATCAGCGTGCGCTGAAAGGCGGCAATGGCCTGGATGACGTGCACCCAGCTCACCCCTTCGGCACTGCCCGGAAAGGCCGCGGCGAACTTGGGTGGGTACATCGGGTCGGCGGCCACGCGGGCCAGCACGGCAGCCTTGTTGCCGTCGTTCACGCCCATTTCCACCGGCGCATCGCCGAAAAACGGCACCTCCATCTGCTTTTCCAGCGTCACCAGGCTGGGGTTGGCCCAGGTGATGGTGGCGTTGTAGGCCACGTTGGCCAGCGGTTGGGGCCCACGCACATGCGATTCACCGGTGGAGCCCAGCCCCACGCGAAGGCCATCGGTGAAGGCCAGGGCCTGCTGGTGGCAACTGGCGCACGACTGTGTGCCGTTGCCCGACAGGCGTTTGTCGTAGAACAGGAAACGCCCCAGGTCCACCTTGGCGGCGTTCATGGGGTTGCCCTCGGGCACCTTGGGCACCGGGAAACCGCTGGGCAGGTTCCAGGTCCACGCCGTGCTGCCGCCCCCGCTGCCAGGGGATGGGGTGGACCCGCCCGCGGTGTCCACCACCGTGGTGCCACCACCGCCGCAACCGCTGACCCAGACCGCCCCAGTCACAGCCACCACGGCCGCAACCACCCATGCTGCCATCCCCAGGCCCGCACCGGCCACCCCGCGCAGGGTGGCCCGTGGGGCCGGGGCAGGCAGCGCCTCAGGACGCTGCCGGGCCGTCATTTGGCGACTGCCCTGAACAGGGTTTGTGCCGCGCCACCGTTGATGGGCAGG
>DASUON010000273.1:0-6893 GCA_036276615.1 Burkholderiaceae bacterium | reverse complement strand
TTGAGCGTGATTTCGGTGCACAGGTTGGACGAGTGCACCACGCCCACGTGCTGCTGCGGGCTGCGCACGTTGCACGGGTCTTTGAAGGTGATCCAGGGGTGGCCGGTCTCGAAAAGCATGGACAGCATCTTGCGCCACAGGTCGGTGGCGGCCACTTTCTTGGACGGCTTGATGTCGCCACGGGCGGCCCGTTCTTCGTAGGCCACATAGGCTTTTTCGAAGGCGGTGCCGTACAGGTCGTGCAGGTCGGGCACGTCGGAGGGGCTGAACAGCGTCCAGTCGCCTTTTTCCATCACGCGCTTCATGAACAGGTCGGGGATCCAGTTGGCCGTGTTCATGTCGTGGGTGCGGCGGCGGTCGTCACCCGTGTTCTTGCGCAGCTCCAGGAATTCTTCAATGTCCAGGTGCCAGGTTTCCAGGTAGGCGCAGACCGCGCCCTTGCGCTTGCCACCTTGGTTCACGGCCACGGCGGTGTCGTTCACCACCTTCAGGAAGGGCACCACGCCTTGCGATTCGCCGTTGGTGCCCTTGATGTGGCTGCCCAGGGCGCGCACGCGGGTCCAGTCGTTGCCCAGGCCGCCGGCAAACTTGGACAGCAGGGCGTTTTCCTTGATGGCTTCGTAGATGCCGTCGAGGTCGTCGGCCACGGTGGTGAGGTAGCAGCTGGAGAGCTGGCTGCGCCGCGTGCCGCTGTTGAACAGCGTGGGCGTGCTGCTCATGAAGTCGAAGCTGGAGAGCACTTCGTAGAACTCGATGGCGCGGGCTTCGCGGTCGATCTCGTTCAGCGCCAGGCCCATGGCCACGCGCATGAAGAAGGCCTGCGGCAGCTCGATGCGGCTCTTGCGAACGTGCAGGAAGTAGCGGTCGTACAGGGTTTGCAGGCCCAGGTAGTCAAACTGCATGTCGCGCTGGGGTTGGAGGGCGGCGCCCAGGCGCTTCAGGTCGAACTGGGCCAGCTTTTCGTCCAGCAGTTCGTTGGCAATGCCCTTCTTGATGAACTGGGGGAAGTAGTCGGCATACCCCTCGGCCAGCTCGGTGTAGGTCACCTCATGGCCCAGCACTTCCTTGGCGATGGTGTGCAGCAGCAGGCGGGCGGTGGCGTAGGTGTAGTCGGGGTCTTTTTCGATCAGCGTGCGGGCGGCCAGGATGGAGGCCTTGTGCACTTCCTCCAGCGGCACGCCGTCGTACAGGTTGCGCAGGGTTTCGGCCACGATGGGCTCGGGCTTGACCTCGCCGGACAGCCCGGCGCAGGCGGCGCGGATGCGCTCGGTCAGGGCCGGCATGTCCAGCGGCACTTTCTGGCCGTTTTCCAGAACGTGCAGCTGTTCGGTGGGCTGGGCGGCGGGGGCCTGGCCGTGGGCGGCGCGCTCTTGCGAGCGGCGTTCGCGGTACAGCACGTAGGCACGGGCCACTTCGTGGTGGCTGCCGCGCATCAGGCCCAGTTCCACATGGTCTTGCACGTCTTCGATGTGGAAGGTGCCGCCACCGGGGCGCGAGCGCATCAGGGCCTTGACCACCGTTTGCGTCAGGGCTTCCACGGTTTCACGCACACTGGCCGAAGCCGCGCCCTGGGTGCCGTGCACCGCCAGGAAGGCTTTCATCAACGCCACGGCAATCTTGTTGGGCTCGAACGGCACCACTGCGCCGTTGCGGCGGATGATCTGGTAGTGGCTCAGGCTGGTGGCCGAAGAGGCGCGTTCGGTGGTGTCGAGCGTGTGCATGGGGTTGGCGGCTTGGGCGGCGGAGTCCGGGTAAGCGGTGGCTTGCATGGTTCCTCTTATGGGGCGTTTTGGGAGATGTCTTGTCTTTCGGGACGACACTATATCTAGTGTTTGGCTTCTTTTATGACCACTACCCATGGTGTTTTGGAATATTTTTTGTAACCCAAAAACAGGCCCAAAACATGCTATGCGGCACCCCTGAAAACGCTGACTTCTCTCAAAACGGGAGCAGGGTTTTCAGGCCGCCCGGGCCTTGCGCGGGGTTGCTGAAAAAGCGATGAAAAGCCCAGAAAGGCGGTGCCGGACCGTGCCGGGCGGCCCCGTATCATCGGCAACCCCTTCCGTGCACAGGCGTTCAACATGACCGATCAGACAACAACCCCGCCGCTGGATGTGGTGGTGATGGCCGCGGGCAAAGGCACCCGCATGAAAAGCCGCACCCCCAAGGTGCTGCACCGCCTGGGCGGGCGGGCGCTGGTGGCGCATGTGATCGACACGGCGGCCAGCCTGTCGGCACGGCAGGTGGTGGTCATCACCGGGCATGGTGCTCCTGAAGTGGAAGCATTCATTGCAAACAGAAAAAGCGCTGAAGGCCAAAAAAGCTTGTTGTCTTTTGCCCGCCAGGAACCGCAACTGGGCACCGGCCATGCGGTGCAGCAGGCGGTGCCGCTGCTGGCCGACGACGGCATCACGCTGGTGCTGTCGGGCGACGTGCCGCTGACCCAGGCCCCCACGCTGCAAGCCCTGCTGGACCTGTGCGGTGGCGATGCACTGGCCCTGCTCACGCTGGACATGCCCGACCCCACGGGGTACGGCCGCATCGTGCGGGCCGCGGGCGGGGCGGTGCAAGCCATTGTGGAACACAAGGACGCCACCGAGGCCCAGCGCACCATCCGCGAGATTTACAGCGGCATCATGGCCGTGCCCACCCGGCTGCTGCGCGGCTGGCTGGCCCGGCTGGACAACCAGAACGCCCAGAACGAGTACTACCTGACCGACGTGGTCAAGTTCGCCGTGGCCGACGGCTGCCCCGTGCGCGCCCACTGCATTGCCGACGCGGTGCAGGTGGCCGGCGTCAACAGCCCGCTGCAACTGGCCGAGCTGGAACGCGCCTTCCAACGCCGCCAGGCCGAGGCGCTGATGGCCCAGGGCGTGCGCCTGGCCGACCCGGCCCGCTTCGACCTGCGCGGCACGCTCAGCTGCGGGCAGGACGTGGACATTGACGTCAACTGCGTGTTCGAAGGCCAGGTCAGCCTGGGCGAGGGTGTTCGCATCGGTGCGAACTGCGTCATTGCCAACGCTGCCATTGCCGATGGCGCCGTCATCCACCCCTTCACCCACATCGACGGCGAGAAACTGGGCGTCAAGGTCGGCCCGGGCGCCCTCATCGGCCCGTTTGCCCGCCTGCGTCCGGGGGCTGACCTGGGGGCGGAGGTGCACATCGGCAACTTCGTGGAAGTGAAGAACAGCACCCTGGCCGCCGGGGCCAAGGCCAACCACCTGGCCTACCTGGGCGACGCCACCGTGGGCGAACGTGTCAACTACGGCGCGGGCAGCATCACCGCCAATTACGACGGGGCCAACAAACACCGCACCGTGATCGAGGCCGACGTGCACGTGGGCAGCAACTGCGTGCTGGTGGCTCCGGTCACCCTCGGCGCGGGCGGCACGGTGGGCGGTGGCAGCACCATCACCAAGAACACCCCACCCGGCGCGCTGAGCGTGGCCCGGGGCAAGCAGGTCAGCATTGCCAACTGGCAGCGGCCCCGCAAGAACAAGGCTTGAGTGTGTTATTGGCCTCTTGCGCTTTATTCATAAGCGCAAGGTGCTATCAAAATTGAATTTCCCTTGGGCACCGCCTCCGTCCAGATCCATGGGGGCGTAAGTCCTAGCGGTGGGCGTTGCTGACCTCTGTTAGCGTTGCGCCCTCTGGGGAGGCTTTTGAATGGGGACGGCGAGGTTGGCCGACCTGGGTCTCCCTTTTTTGAAAGAAGGGAGATTGCATGTTTGCCAATGTCGTCAAAGGGGCCCAGCGCGGCCTGTTGTTGAGGCCCGTGTTTGGCCAGGTCATCACGCTGACCCTGCGTGACCCCGGTCCCGCCAGTCAGCCAGCGGTGCTGGAGCTGGTTCGCCAACTGGCGCAAGCCGCCGAGAGGGCGGCACAACCCGCGGGGCTGGTGGCGGCGTTTGCGCCCGAGTTGTGGGGCCAATGGCAGGGGCGTCCCATTCCCGTCAGCCGCAAGGTGCTCAACCACTCGCCCAAGCTGCGCGACACCGGGGGCGACGTGTTGCTGTTCCTGAAGACACCCGATGCGCAAACCGCCCGCCAGCTGCTGGACGCATTCACGCCCGCGCTGGGCGCTTTGGCCAGCCACATGGAAACCGTGGAAGTGGGCAAGCGCGAAGACGGTCGCGTCATCGGCGGGCGGTATGTGGACGGCATCACCAACCCCAACGACCCGGTGAGCCTGGCCGAAGACATCCTGGTGGCGGGCGCGTACCCAGGGGCCTCGTTCGCCTTCACCCAGAAGTTTTTGTTCGATTGGCGCTCCATCGCCGCCATGTCCCCCGACAGCGAGGACGCGATGATTGGCCGCGACACCCAGGGGGCCATCCTGCCCCAGGGGCCTGCCGATGCCCACATCCACCGCGCCCACGTGCGCGACGCCAATGGCGACAACCGAAAGCTGCTTCGGCAGGCGCTGCCCTTTGGCGAGCAGGCTGGCCATGCCGCCCGCGAAGCCGGGCTGATGTTTGTGGCCTTCTGCAACGAGCAGGAGCGGTTTGAAAAAATCCTCCACCACCTGATGGGCGACATGCCCGATCGCCCGGTCGATCGCCTCATGAGCGTGGTGCAAGGCGTTGCCGGGGCGTATTGGTACGTGCCGGCCGCAGCCGAGCTGGGGGTGGCGCACGTGCACAGCGTGTCCGACACCGAAGAAGACCCCCACTGGGACGTGCGCAGCAGCAACGGCTACCTGTTCTACAACTCGCAAGACTATTTGCACCAAATGGCCGAGGGTGGCTACGCGCCGGGTGACCCGCCCAGCCCCCGGCTGCTGGCCTTGCTGGGGCGCACCTTCTCGCATTGGAACGACGGATGGCTGCGCCGCCAGCCCTTTCCCCGCCTGCCGCACCTGTCCACCCTGGTGACGGCGGACGAGGCCCCGGTGCTCAAGGGCTCAGCCTCGCTGCGCAAGGGCCTGGCCAACAAGAAGACGCTGGCCGAGTTGCTGTCGGCCCCCCACTCGCGCCTGGCGCGGGACAACCAACTGCTGCGCATCTACCCCGAAGAGCTGCTGGTGGGCATCATCCCCGACTTCACCCTGGGCCGCGGCAAGGAGGTGGTGCCCTACCTGAGCGAGGAAGAGACCATTGCCGCTTGGCTCAAGGGAGAGCTGAACGAGTGGTCGGCCATGGGCCATGTGGTGCCGCACTACCAGCGCCTGCTGGACGTGGGCCTGGAGGGGCTGTTGGCGCTGTTGCAGCAGGGCATGGCCCAGCCGGGGTTGACCCCGGCCCAGCACGACTTCTACCAAGGGGCCATCTGGTCGCTGCAAGGGGTGCAAGGGTATTTGCGCAACTGGGCCGAACACGCTGAGCACGCCGTGGCCCAAGCCAGCACCCCCGACGACGCCCAGAACATGCGGGACGTGGCCGCCCGCCTGCGC
Organism: Burkholderiaceae bacterium; assembly: GCA_036276615.1. GTDB lineage: Bacteria > Pseudomonadota > Gammaproteobacteria > Burkholderiales > Burkholderiaceae_C > UBA2334. Next base: position 1,501 of record DASUON010000273.1, on the reverse strand, counting down.
CACCTCAGCACCCAGCCGCCACGCGATTTCCATGACGGCGTGCAGCTCATCTACTCCTTCCACTGCTGCCTGCACCTGCTGGGCGAGCTGACCGCCATCGGACGGCTGGACCAGATGTTGTGGCCGCTGCTGCAAAAACACCCCATGGACCCGGACCGGGCGCAGGAAATTGTGGATTGCCTGTGGCTCAAGATGGGCGAAAACGCCTTCGTCAACCGCGCCAACATCACCGACTACGTCAACTACGGCACCACGGCGGTGTGCGGCCTGGGGGGCAACTTCCCGCAGGGCGGGGGCATCAACCAGTGGGTGCAGCAAATCACGGTGGGCGGCTACGTGGCCAACGACGACGCCACGCCCACGGGCGGCGTCAACCCCGTCACCCTGCTGTGCCTCAAGGCCGCACGCCGCATCCCCGTGAATGCGCCCACCTTGTCGCTGCGCGTCTACAAGGACATGCCCCAAGAGGTGCTGGATGCCGCCGCCGAGTCGCTGCTGGCCGGGGGCGCACACCCCATCCTGTACCAGGACGACAAGCTGTGCACGGCGCTGCACCGCTCGGGCCAGGACGTGTCGCTGCGCTGGTCTCGCGACTACGCTGCCGACGGTTGTTACGAACCCATGCTGGCCGGGGCCACCGAATTTGCCTTTGCCAACGTCACCCCCATGGCCGCGCTGGAGCAAGCGCTGAACCAGGGCGCCACCTACGGCGCCGCCGGGCCCATTTACCTGCGTGGCCTGAAGCAGACCTTCCGCTCCCCACCGGCACAGGACATCGACACCTTTGAAAAGCTGCAAGCCCAGTTCCTGCACCAGCTGGAATGGCTGGTGATCCAGACCTACAACGTCATCCTCGGGGCCTACGGCAACCTGGGCGACATCTGCCCCAGCCCCTTGTTGTCCACGCTGATCGACGGCTGTGTCGAATCGGGCCGCGACCTCACCCAGGCCGGTGCCCGCTTCCACATGATTGCGCCGCTGTGTGTGGGGGTTTCCAACACCATCGACTCGCTCTACGCCATCAAAAAGCTGGTGTACGACCGCGACACCGCCATCGCCACCCTGCCGGAGTTGGTGGACTGCCTCATCAACGACTGGGGCTTCACCCCGATCGAGCCCTACCAGAACGAGCTGATGGGCTCCGCCGCCGCCGGTGAACGTGCCCGCCGTTACCAGGAATGGCGCGACATCGCCCTGCAACTGCCCAAATGGGGCAGCGGGCACCCGGACGTGGACGCGCTGGGCAACTGGGTGATGGAACAGCTCATCCGCCTGTGTGTGGACGTGGTGCGCAAACCCCACCCCGCACTGCAACCGGTGCTGGAGGGCATTGCCAAGACCTACGGGGCGTTTGAGTTTGTGATCACCCCCGGCATTGGCACCTTTGAAGGTTATGTGGGCGACGGTGCTCCGTGTGGTGCCACGGCCGATGGCCGCCGCAACGGCATGCCCATCGCGTCCGACCTCTCGCCGGTTCCCGCCCCGCAGGACTTGCCCGCCG
>DASUON010000272.1:0-3278 GCA_036276615.1 Burkholderiaceae bacterium | reverse complement strand
TGGCCAAAACCGGGGTTGATGCGCAGCCACACCGGGTGCTGGCTGCCGGGCGCGGCCTGCCCCAGCTGGTGAAGCATGTCCACGCTGCCCGCGTTGACGGGAATGCCGTGCTCACGCACCAGCGCCAGGGTGTCGGCGGTCAGCAGGTCGGCGGTGAAGACGATGCCGTGGGCCCCACCCCGCGCCTCCGTCGCCGCGGTGTAGCCCGCGGCCAAGGCGCGGCGGATCTCGCCGGGCGACACCGCGTCCACCGCCACGCCGTGCTGGCGCATCAGGCGCAGCAGGTGGATGTTGGAGTTGGCCTTTTGCGCAAAGCGCACGGTGTCGAACGCGCTCAGGTCCTGGATGCGGCGCACCACGGTGGCGGCGTCGTACACCCACAGCGGCGTGCCGTGCTGGCGGGCCAGGGTTTGCAGTTGGGGGGCGGTGAAAGGGGTGCGGGCAAGGTCGGTCATGGGCGGCATGGTGCCAGCGCTTGGGTATTTGGAAAAATGCTTTATTGTTGGCTGTTCATTCAAATTGGATATGCCATGGCCGCCCAAACCCGCCCGATCCAGCGCCTGACCCACCGACAGTTGGACGTGTTCCGCACCGTCATGCTGTGCGGCCAGGTCACCCGCGCCGCCGAGCTGCTGCACACCTCGCAACCCACCATCAGCCGCGAGCTGGCGCGGCTGGAGCAGGTGCTGGGCTACGCGCTGTTCGAACGCACCAGCAGCCGCATGGGCCGCATGCGGCCCACCGCCCGAGCCCTGGCGCTGATGGAAGAGGTGGAGGCCAGCTACGTGGGGCTGGACCGCATCTCGGCCCACGCCGCCGCGCTGGCCCAGTACCGCCAAGGCCGCCTGCAACTGGCCTGCCTGCCCGCGCTGGCCCAGGCCCTGGTGCCCGACGCCGTGACCCGCTTCGCCCAGCACGCCCCCGAGGCCAGCGTCAGCCTGGTGTCGCTGGAATCCCCCTTGCTGGAAGCCGCCCTCACCGAGCAACGCCACGACCTGGGCCTGGGCGAACAACCCGCCCCCGAGGGCTGCCACAGCCGCCTGCTGCTGGCCACGCACGAGGTGTGTGTGCTGCCCGCCGGGCACCCACTGGCCGCCAAGCCGCTGCTGGCCCCGGCCGACTTCGAAGGCCTGCCCTTCGTCAGCCTGGCCCCCACCGACCCCTACCGCCAGCGCATGGACCAGGTGTTTGCCGACGCGGGCGTGCAACGGCGCTTGCAGGTGGAGTCGGGCAGCGCTGCCTCGGTGTGTGCGCTGGTGCAGGCTGGGGTGGGCGTGGCGCTGGTCAACCCGCTCACCGCCCTCAGCCTGGCCGACACCGGCCTGGTGCTGCGCCCCTTTGGCGTGCCCATTGCCTTCCAGGTGCACCTGAGCTGGCCGCAATGGCGCGTGGAACACCCGCTGCGACCCGCGCTGGTGGATGCGCTGGTGGCTGCGGCGCAGCAGGTGGAGGGGCGACTGAACGTGGTGCTGGGGGCCACCCAAGGCCGGGGCGGGGGCTGAGGGGTGCGGGGGCTTGGATGCGCTGCCCCTGCGGGGTGCCCTCGGTGCTCGCCATGGGGTCGGTGCGGCGGAACTCGCTGCGTTTTGCCCGTGGCAAAACTCCGCTCAAACAGCCGCCGCCAGTCAGATGTGGAAGCGGGCTGACCGCCCGCCCGACCCCACGGCTGCGCGCCTCGGCGGCGCATGCAAGCCCCCGCACCCCTCAGCCCCCACCCCGGCCTTGGGTGGCAGGTGGTTGGCGCACGGACTTCAAGGAAAAACAGCCTCTGTCGCTTGATTTGAAAGCGTTGGCAGCTATGGAAATTGAAGTGATTGCCTGATGTTGATGGCACTTCGTGCGGCGTGGGGCGGGCGATGGGTTGGGGGTATCAGATCAATCCACCGAACTTAAGCTGCTAAAATACGCAAGCTGTTGATTTGATTGAATATTTCTACGAGGCTGGCATGAATTCCGCCTCAAAACTGTGTTTGCATCCAGTCTGTTCTGACTCGGTTTGCCCAGCACATCCAAAGCCCTGCTTTCCTGGCTGAGGCACGTCACCCCGATTTCCCCACGGCGTTCACCCGTACGCGCAAGTTGCCCTTGCCCACTCTGGTGGCCGCGCTGTGCGGCTTTCGGGGTGGCAGTGTGCAAAGTGAACTCGATTCCTTCTTTGCCCACCAGCACGGTGAATGTGTTGGCGCAGGTCTGTTGCGCCATGTCACCGACCGGGCGTTGGCCAAGGCCCGCTCCAAGCTGCATGTACCGGCCCTGTGGGCATTGAATGCGCGCTTGGTTCAGGACATGCATGAGCAGGGTCTGCTGTCGTTGTGGAAAGGCCGCCGCCTGGTCTGTGCCGATGCCACCGTGCTGGCTCCGGCCCAACGGGCGTGTCATCGCACGCGTTCGCTGGCGGCTCCTGTGCAGCGGGCCTTGGGCTTGTACCTGCCGGGCAATGAGGTGATGCTGCATGTGGCCGTGGGGCCTGAGAGCGAGGGTGAACGTCAGATGCTGTTTGACCAGCTCGATGTGTTGCGCCCTGGTGATGTGCTGGTGCTGGATCGGGGGTACCCGGCCACTTGGCTGGTGCAGCTGCTGCACACCAAGGGCATTGCTTTCGTGATCCGCTGTGACAGCACGCACAGCTGGAGGGCTGCACGTGATTTGCTGCGCAGCGCGGGACAGCACCCGTCGGACGATGAATGCTGGGCTTGTCTGGCCACGACCGCGGCGGACAAGGTGGCCTGCTGGGAGTTGGATGGAGCCGCGCAGATGCGTCTTCGCCTGGTGCGCCACGTCAGCAGCTCGGGGCGGGTGCGGGTGCTGATCACGTCGCTGGACGAGGCTCAGGCCACAGCCGCTGAGTTGGGTGATCTTTACCACGGGCGTTGGCGCATCGAGGAGGCCTTCAAACGCCTCAAGCACCGTTTGGGGCTGGAGAGTGTCAGCGGCTTGAGTCAGCATGCCTTGCTGGTGGATGTGGCCATGAAAGTGTTGGCCGACAACCTGGCTTCGCTGCTCAACCGTTCGGTGGACGTGGATGCCCGGGGCAGCGATGCCTCGCCCGTGATCCGAAAGGTCAACCGGGCCACGGCGTCCAAGGCGCTGTCGCGCTGTGTGCGTGTGTTGCTGCTGCACGTTCATGAGTTGCCTGCGCTCATCCGTGACTGGGCGGCCATGATGGGCCGTTCGCTCGTGCGCCATTTGCCGGGCCGAAGTCAGCCTCGACAGAACACCCGCCACAAGCCTCATCCCTCACAGGCTTACAAGCGGGCGGCTTAAGTTCGGTGGATTGG
>DASUON010000271.1:0-3035 GCA_036276615.1 Burkholderiaceae bacterium | reverse complement strand
GAAGGCCTCTACAGGACAGCCGCAGCCCCTCTCCATCGACCTAGGTCCCCGCCAGCCAGGTGTCCCAGGTCAACTTGCGTGGACCGTGGGTAAATCTGGGTAAAGCCGCCCGCGTCGGGGGCTGAAATGTCTTGGGGCATGGGCAGAATTATCCCGTCAGCCCACCCAGGCCCTCGCCACCGACGCATCCACCATGAAACCCATTCCCTCCTCGCAGCGACCGAACCACCTGGCACTGGCCGCCCTGGTGCTGGCCGGTGCCCTGGTGGGCGGCACCCGCCCTGCACACGCCGGCCCGCTGATGGACCGCATCCAGGCCCACCGGGCGGCCCGCACGGGCGAGGCAACCCCCGCCGCCACGGCCAGCCACGGCACCCAGAAGGTGTTGCGCAACGTGAGCTACGGCCCCGATGCGGACCAGCGCATGGACGTGTACCTGCCCGCCGCGGGTCAGCCCATTCAGGGGGTGATCTTCATGGTGCACGGCGGTGGCTGGAAGCATGGCGACAAACGCCACGACAACGTGGTGGACCAGAAGGTGGCCCGCTGGGTGCCCAAGGGTTTGGCGCTGGTGTCCATCAACTACCGCATGTTGCCCGAGGCCCCGGTGCAAACCCAGGCCGACGACGTGCGCCAAGCCCTGGCCCATGCCCAGCGGCTGGCGACGCAATGGCAAGTGCCTGCGGACCGGTTTGTGTTGATGGGCCACTCAGCCGGGGCCCACCTGGTGTCCTTGGTGTCGGCAGACCCTGCGCGGGCGCTGGAGCAAGGGGCGCGACCCTGGTTGGGCGTGGTCAGCCTGGACAGTGCGGCCATGGACGTGCCGCGTGTGATGAAGCAACGGCACATGAAGCTGTACGACGAAGCCTTTGGCACCGACCCGGCCTATTGGCAGACCGTGTCGCCCTGGCACCAACTCACCACCGGCGTGCCGCCATCGCTGCTGGTGTGCTCCAGCGAACGACCGGACCACCCCTGCCAGCAGGCCCGGGACTTTGCGGCCAAGGTCCGCAGCCTGGGGGGACGCAGCGACGTGCACCCCGAAGCGCTGAGCCACGGCGAGATCAACGCCCGACTGGGCCTGCCCGGCCCCTACACCGAAGCGGTGGAACGCTTCGTGGCGGGCCTGCACCCGGCACTGGCACAGGCCCTGCGCCCCTGAGGTGCGGGGCGCACGCGGCCATCAGCTCATGTGCAGGCCGCCGTTCACGGCAAACTCGGCACCCGTGGCGTAGCCACCTTCTTCCGACGCCAGCCACGCGATGATGGAAGCGATTTCGCTGGGTTCACCCAGGCGCTTGACGGGCACGGTGGCCACGATCTTTTCCAGCACGTCAGGGCGGATGGCCTTGACCATGTCGGTGCCGATGTAACCGGGGCTGACGGTGTTGACGGTCACGCCCTTGGTGGCCATTTCCTGCGCCAACGCCATGCTGAAACCATGCATGCCCGCCTTGGCAGCCGAGTAGTTGGTCTGGCCCGCCTGGCCCTTGGCCCCGTTGACCGAGCTGATGTTGATGATGCGGCCCCAGCCCTTTTCCACCATGTCGCCCACCACTTGCTTGGTGACGTTGAACATGGAGGTGAGGTTGGTGCTGATGACCGCGTCCCAGTCTTCCTTGCTCATCTTCAGGAACATGCGGTCCTTGGTGATGCCGGCGTTGTTGACCAGCACGTCGATGGAGCCGTGCTCGGCCTTGGCCTTGCTGAAGGCTTCGACGGTGGAGTCCCAGTCACCCACGTTGCCCATGGAGGCGTAGAAGGTGTAGCCCAGGGCCTTCTGCTCGTCCAGCCACTTCTGGGCGTCGCGGGTGGGGCCGCAACCGGCGATGACCTTGAAGCCCTCCTTGTGCAGGCGCTGGCAAATCGCGGTTCCGATGCCACCCATGCCGCCGGTGACGTATGCAACTTTCTGGCTCATTTGTTTCCTCTTTCTTGGCTGCGGTGATCCGGGCCATTCAAGCAGCCCGGTGTTATGAAATTGATAGCTGCTACCGCTTTCAAATAAAGCGGTAGAGCCTGTTTTTACTTAAATCTCAACGTTCCAGGGCCAGGGCCACGCCCATGCCGCCGCCGATGCACAGCGCGGCCAGGCCCTTCTTGGCGTTGCTGCGCTGCATTTCGTGCAGCAGCGTGACCAAAATGCGGCAGCCCGACGCCCCGATGGGGTGGCCGATGGCAATGGCACCGCCGTTGACGTTGACCTTGGCCGGGTCGATGTCCAGCGCCTTGTTGACGGCGCAGGCTTGGGCGGCAAAGGCTTCGTTCAGTTCGAACAGGTCCACGTCCGATGCCTTCCAGCCCGCACGGGCCAGCGCCTTTTGCGAGGCCGACACCGGGCCCAAGCCCATGATGGCGGGGTCCAGGCCGGTGGTGCCAAAGCTGGCAATGCGTGCCAGGGGCGTCAGGCCCAGGGCGGCAGCCTTCTTGGCGGTCATGACCATCACGGCGGCGGCACCGTCGTTGATGCCCGAAGCGTTGCCCGCGGTCACCGTGCCGGCTTTGTCGAAGGCGGGGCGCAGGCCGGCCAGGGCTTCGGCGTTGGTTTTCTTGTTGATGAACTCGTCGGTGTTGAACACCAGCGGGTCGCCCTTGCGCTGGGGGATCAGCACGTCAACGATTTCGTCCTTGAACTTGCCAGCGTCCTGGGCGGCAGAAGCTTTTTGCTGGCTGGCCAGGGCCAGGGCGTCTTGCATGTCGCGGGTGATGCCGTTGGCCTTGGCCACGTTCTCGGCGGTGATGCCCATGTGGTACTGGTTGTAGACGTCCCACAGGCCGTCGTTGATCATGGTGTCCACCATCTTCCAGTCGCCCATGCGCTGGCCGTCGCGGCTGCCCAGCAGCACGTGGGGGCTGGCACTCATGTTCTCCTGGCCACCCGCAATGACCACCTCGCTGTCGCCCCAGGCCACGGCCTGGGCCGCCAGCATCACGGCCTTCAGGCCCGAGCCGCACACGGCGTTGATGGTGAGCGCCGGGGTTTCCTTGGCAACACCGGCCTTGATCATGGCCTGACGGGCCGGGTTTTGGCCCGC
>DASUON010000270.1:0-4619 GCA_036276615.1 Burkholderiaceae bacterium | reverse complement strand
CTTCATCGAAGCGTCGCTGAAGCAAGGCGTGTAATCGCCCTGCCCCTCAGGTCCATTCCCTTCCATTCCGCAGGCCCCAGCGGCCTGCCCACCCATTTTCAGGAGAGCCCCCATGTTGGCACTGCGTGAAGGCCCCTCGATCCTCGTCAAGCGCGAGGACTACACCGCCCCGGCGTTCTGGGTTGACACGGTCGACCTGACCTTCGACCTGGACCCGGCCAAGACCCGCGTGCTCAACCGCATGCGCGTGCGCCGCAACCCCGACGTGGCCCCGCAGCCCCTGCGCCTGGACGGTGAAGACCTGAACCTGGCGCGTGTGCTGGTCAACGGCCAGGGCACCAGCTTCAAGATGGAAGGCAGCCAACTGGTGCTGGCCAACCTGCCCGAGGGGACCGACCCCATCGAGCTGGAAATCTTCACCACCTGCGCCCCGGCCAAGAACACCAAGCTGATGGGCCTGTACGTCAGCCAGGACACCTTCTTCACCCAGTGCGAGGCCGAAGGTTTCCGCCGCATCACCTACTTCCTGGACCGCCCGGACGTGATGGCCAGCTACACCGTCACCCTGCGGGCCGACAAGGCCCAGTACCCGGTGCTGCTGTCCAACGGCAACCTGGTGGAAGAAGGCCCGCTGGACGATGGCCGCCACTTCGCCAAGTGGGTGGACCCGCACAAGAAACCCGCTTACCTGTTTGCCCTGGTGGCCGGCAGCCTGGTGTGCCGCAGCCAGCCCATCACCAGCCGCAGCGGCACCCAGCACCTGCTGCAGGTGTACGTGCGCCCCGGCGACCTGGACAAGACCGAACACGCCATGAACTCCCTCATGGCCTCCATCGCCTGGGACGAAACCCGCTTTGGCCTGCCGCTGGACCTGGAGCGTTTCATGATCGTCGCCACCAGCGACTTCAACATGGGCGCGATGGAGAACAAGGGCCTCAACGTCTTCAACACCAAGTACGTGCTGGCCAGCCCCGCCACCGCCACCGACGTGGACTTTGCCAACGTGGAAAGCGTGGTGGCCCACGAATACTTCCACAACTGGACGGGCAACCGCATCACCTGCCGCGACTGGTTCCAGCTCAGCCTGAAGGAGGGCCTGACCGTCTTCCGCGACCAGGAATTCAGCATGGACATGGCGGGCAGCCCCTCGGCCCGCGCCGTCAAGCGCATTGAAGACGTGCGCGTGCTGCGCACCGCCCAGTTCCCCGAAGACGCGGGCCCCATGGCCCACCCGGTGCGCCCCGACAGCTACCTGGAAATCAACAACTTCTACACCGTCACCGTCTACGAAAAAGGCGCTGAAGTGGTGCGCATGATGCAAACGCTGGTGGGCCACGACGCCGACCCCAGCGGGCGCGCCGGTTTTGCCGCGGGCATGAAGCTGTACTTCCAGCGCCACGATGGCCAGGCCGTGACCTGCGACGACTTCGCCCAGGCCATTGCCGACGCCAACCCCGGCAGCGCCCTGGCCCAACACCTGCCCCAGTTCAAGCGCTGGTACGCCCAGGCCGGCACGCCCCGGGTGAGCGTGAGCAGCCACTACGACGCCGAAAGCCGCACCTGTGCCCTCACCCTGCGCCAGAGCTGCCCCGCCACCCCTGGCCAGCCCGAGAAAGCCCCGTTTGTCATCCCCATGACGCTGGGCCTGCTGGCCGCCGACGGCTCCGCCCTGCCCGTGCGCCTGCAAGGCGAGGCCGACGGCGAAGGCTCCGCCCGCACCACCCGCACCTTTGTGCTGACCGAAGAAAGCCAGACCCTGGTGTTCGAAGGCCTGGTGGCCGCCCCCGTGCCCTCGCTGCTGCGCGGTTTCAGCGCCCCCGTGGTGCTGGAGCAGGACTTCACCGATGCCCAGCTGCTCACCCTGCTGGCCCACGACGAAGACCCCTTCAACCGCTGGGAAGCCGGTCAACGCCTGGCGCTGCAGACCGCTCTAAAATTGATAGCTGCAGATGCTTTACCTGAAAGCGGGAAGGCACTGAACGATGCCTACTTGGGTGCCATGCGCTCGGTGCTGCGCCACCCCAGCCTGGACCCCGCCTTCAAGGAACTGGTGCTGACCCTGCCCTCCGAAACCTACATGGCCGAGCAACTGGCCGTGGTGGACCCGCAGCGCGTGCACGCCGTGCGCGAGGCCATGCGCGAGGCCCTGGCCCTGGGCCTGGCCGACGACTGGGCCTGGGCGTTCGAGGCCCACCAGACGCAAGGCGGCTACTCGCCCGATGCCGCCAGCAGTGGCCGCCGTGCGCTGGCCAACCTGGCGCTGCAGATGTTGTGCCTGGGCGCCACCTTGCGCCACGAAACGGTGTGGCCGGGCAAGGCCCTGCAGCGCTTCAAGGACGCCAGCAACATGACCGACCGCTTCGGGGCCGTGGCTGCCCTGGTCAGCGCCGGTCACCCGCTGGCGCAAAACGCGCTGGAGCGCTTCCACGCGCTGTTCAAGGGCGAGGCCTTGGTCATCGACAAGTGGTTTGCCCTGCAAGCGGGCACGCCCGACCGAGGCGGCCAGGTGCTGCCGCTGGTGCGCCGCCTCATGGCCCACCCCGACTTCAACCTGAAAAACCCCAACCGCGCCCGCAGCGTCATCTCCACCTACTGCCAGGCCAACCCGGCCGCCTTCCACCGCATGGACGCGGCAGGTTACGTGTTCTGGAGCGAGCAGGTGGTGGAGCTGGACGGCCTCAACCCCCAGGTGGCCGCCCGTCTGGCCCGCGCCCTGGACCGCTGGAGCAAGCTGGCCGAGCCCTACCGCAGCGCCGCCCGCGAGGCCATTGCCCGCGTGGCCGCCCGCACCGACCTCAGCAACGACGTGCGCGAGGTCGTCACCCGCGCCCTGGCCGACTGATGGCCACTGAACAACCCTTTCAAGGAGACCAACCATGAGCCGTGTGTCCCTCTCCCGCTACCTGGTGGAACAACAACGCCAGCACGGGCACATTCCCTCGCAGCTGCGCCTGCTGCTGGAGGTGGTGGCCCGGGCCTGCAAACGCATCAGCCACTCCGTCAACAAGGGCGCACTGGGTGACGTGCTGGGCAGCGCCAGCAGCGAGAACGTGCAAGGCGAGGTGCAGAAGAAGCTGGACATCATCGCCAACGAGGTGCTGATCGAAGCCAACGAATGGGGCGGCCACCTGGCCGCCATGGCGTCCGAGGAAATGGACACCATCTACCTGGTGCCCAACCGCTACCCCCAAGGCGAGTACCTGCTGCTGTTCGATCCCCTGGATGGCTCCAGCAACATCGACGTCAACGTGAGCATCGGCACCATCTTCAGCGTGCTGAAAAAGCCCGAAGGCAGCGCGGGCGTGTGCGAGGGCGATTTCCTGCAACCCGGCAACCAGCAGGTGGCGGCGGGCTACTGCATCTACGGTCCGCAAACCACCCTGGTGTTGACCGTGGGCGACGGCGTGGCCATGTTCACGCTGGACCGCGAGCTGGGCTCCTTCGTGCTGGTGGAAGACAAGATCCAGATCCCCGCCGACACCAAGGAATTTGCCATCAACATGAGCAACATGCGGCATTGGGATGCCGCAGTGCGCAGCTACATCGACGACTGCCTGCAGGGCAAGGAAGGCCCGCGCGGCAAGGACTTCAACATGCGTTGGATTGCCAGCATGGTGGCCGACGTGCACCGCATCATGACCCGCGGCGGCGTGTTCATGTACCCCTGGGACAAGCGTGAGCCCCACAAACCCGGCAAGCTGCGGCTGATGTACGAGGCCAACCCCATGGGCTGGCTGATCGAACAGGCCGGTGGGGCCGCCATCAACGGGCGCCAGCGCATCCTCGACATCCAGCCCACCCAGTTGCACGAACGGGTGTCGGTCATGCTGGGCTCGCGAAACGAAGTGGCCGTCATCCAGTCGTATCACGACAAGCTATAATTGAGGGCTCAGCCGGAATAGCTCAGTCGGTAGAGCAGCTCATTCGTAATGAGAAGGTCGGGGGTTCGATTCCTCTTTCCGGCACCAGGATCGTTAGCTCAGTTGGTAGAGCGTCTGTCTTACACACAGAATGTCGGCAGTTCGAGCCTGTCACGATCCACCACCCCATTCCTCCCCGCACCAACGCCACCGCGTGGCCCCGGCCCCTCCAGGCCCAGGTGCCGGGGAACTTCCAGCGCGGCCCTGAGCCCAAGCCTGGGTTTTGGCGGTCGCAGGGTTGTCCGGTGATGACGCCAAACCCCTCCATCGGGACCGCCCCATGATCCATCCCACTCCCCTTCGTTGGCTCGCCCTGGTGGCCTTGCTGGGCTTGTCGGCCTGCCGCACACCCGACCCCGCGGCCCACGCCACGCTGGGCATCAGCGACGACGGCCAATACACCTTCAAACATCAGCCCGTCGAACGGACGCAACTGGCCGCCACCTTGCAAAAGGCCAAACAGGAGAGCGACAGCCTGCTGGTGGACGTGGAAGTGACTCCCCAAACCGACATGGCGGCCATTCAATTTGCGCTGGACGCCATCCGCGCCGCCCACGCCCGTGTGGCGTTTGCCCACCCAGTTGATTCCGACGCCCTCGCCCAGGGAACACACGCCAAGGGCGATGCGGCAGAATAGACCTTCCACTCGCAGGAGCGCGTCATGACCCCCTCGGCCCTCAACACCACGCGGTTGAACAC
>DASUON010000269.1:0-13493 GCA_036276615.1 Burkholderiaceae bacterium | reverse complement strand
CTTGGCCCCCGGCCAGACGGTGGTGGATTTGCGTGTGCCCCCCGGCACCGCGGGCCAGCGGGTGGCGGCAGATGCCGTGGCCGCGGGTGTGGACGAGCCGCTGTGGCTGCTGCAACTGGCCCTGCGCCTGTCGGGGCAGGGCCAGCTCATCAAGGCGGGCAGTTACGAGCTGGAGCCGGGCATCACCCCCCGGCAACTGCTGGACAAGCTGGTGCGTGGCGAGCAGGCCACCCGCAGCGTGACGCTTGTGGAGGGCTGGACGTTTGCCCAATTCCGCCAAGCGCTGCAAAAAGCAGAGCATCTTGCGCCCGACAGTCAAGCGCTGGAGCCTGCTGAGCTGATGAAGGCCGTGGGCAAGGCGGGCGTGGCCCCCGAGGGGCGGTTTTTCCCCGACACCTACGTCTACCCCAAGAACAGCAGCGACCTGGACGTGTGGCGCCAAGCCGCCACCGCCATGGACAAGACCCTGGCCGACGCCTGGGCCCAGCGTGCCCCGGCGCTGCCGCTGCGCAACCCCGACGAGGCGCTGATCCTGGCCAGCCTGGTGGAAAAAGAAACCGGCAAGGCCGCCGACCGACCGCAGGTGGCGGGGGTGTTCATCAACCGGCTGCGCATTGGCATGCGCCTGCAGACCGACCCCAGCGTGGCCTATGGCGTGCTGCAAGCCCCGCCGGGCCTGTTTGCCCAGCCGTTTGATGGCCGCCTGCGCCGCGTGCACCTGGACACCGACACCCCCTACAACACCTACACCCGCGCCGGGCTGCCGCCCACGCCCATTGCCATGCCCGGTGCGGCCTCGCTCAAGGCGGCGCTGCACCCGGCCAGCACCAAGGCGCTGTACTTTGTGGCCCGCGGCGATGGCTCCAGCCAGTTCAGCGACAACCTGAACCAGCACAACGCCGCCGTGCGCCAACACATCCTGAAAAAGCCATGACGTTCATCACCTTCGAAGGCATCGACGGGGCGGGCAAGTCGTCGCACATCGACACGCTGGCCCAGGCCCTGCGCGCCCAGGGCCGCACCGTGGTGCTGACCCGCGAGCCCGGGGGCACGCCGCTGTCTGAAAAGCTGCGCGAACTGCTGCTGGCCCAGGCCATGGACCCGCTGACGGAGGCCCTGCTGATGTTTGCCGCCCGGCGCGAGCACCTGGTGCAGGTGATCGAGCCCGCGCTGGCCCGGGGCGAGGTGGTCATTTCCGACCGTTTCACCGACGCCACCTTTGCCTACCAGGGCGGGGGGCGCGGTTTCGACTGGGCCACACTGCAAACGCTGGAGGCCATGGTGCAGTCGCACCCCGGCGGGCTGCGCCAGCCCGACCTGACGCTGTGGTTCGACCTGCCGCCCGAGGTGGCCGCCGCCCGGCTGGCCGGGGCGCGGGAGCCCGACAAGTTCGAGCGTGAATCGGCCCGTTTTTTTGCCCAGGTGTCGGCCGGTTACGCCCGCCGCGCCACCGAGCAGCCGCAGCGCTTTGCCCGCATTGCCGCCGACCAGCCCCGCGAGGCCGTGGCCCGCGACGTGCTGGCCGCCGTGGCCCAGCGCGGCTGGCTGCCGTCCGGGGGCCATGCATGAGCGCCCCCGCCCTGGCCCCCTGGCTGCAACGGCAGTTGCGCACCCTGCTGGCCCAGCGCGGCCATGCCTTGCTGCTGGCCGGGCCGTCGGGTCTGGGCCAGTACGACCTGGCCCTGGCCCTGGCCCGCGCCTGGTTGTGCGACCACCCCGGCCCCGACGGGGCCTGCGGCCAGTGCGACAGCTGCCACGCCATCGACGTGCGCACCCATGCCGAGCTGATGGTGCTGATGCCCGAGCTGCTGGCCCTGGAGCGCGAGTGGCCGCTGGACGAAAAAACCCGCGACCGCATCGAGAAGAAGGAAATCAAGCCCAGCAAGTGGATTCGGGTGGAAGCCGCCCGCGCCGTGGTGGGTTTTGCGCAAACCACCCGCTCGCGCGGCAGCACCAAGGTGGTGATGGTCTACCCGGCAGACCGGCTGAACGTGGAATCGGCCAACACCCTGCTGAAAACCCTGGAAGAACCCGCGGGCGACCTGCGTTTTGTGCTGGCCGCCGACGCCGCCCACCTGCTGCCCGCCACCATCCGCAGCCGCTGCCAGACCCATGTGTTGCAGTGGCCCACCGCCGACGAGGCCCAGCACTGGCTGCTGGCCCAGGTGCCCGGCACCTCAGCCGCCCAGGCGGCGGTGTGGCTGCAAGCCGCCGGGGGCCGCCCCGACGACGCGCTGGACTGGGCCCGCCTGGGCCTGCAACCCGCTCAGTGGGCCGCCTTGCCCCAGGCCCTGGCCCGGGGCGACGGCAGTGGCGTGGCCGACTGGGCCCCGGCCCGCCTGCTGGACGTGTTGCAAAAGCTCTGTCACGACGGGCTGGCCGTGGCCGCCGGTGGTGCCCCGCGCTACTTTGCGCTGGCCGACCTGCCCAAACCCCCCAGCCCCATGGCCCTGCAAGCCTGGGCGCAGGAGCTGCTGGCCGCCGCCCGCACGGTGGAGCACCCGTTCCAGGCCGCGCTGCTGCACGAGGCCTGGCTGGCCAAGGCGCAGCAGGTGTGGTCGCCGACCACCCGCCCGACAGGGCGTGGGGCGGCGGTGCCCCGTGGGGCCGATGTCGCACTACACTCGCGCCATGGCTGACATCCCTTCCGCCCCCACACCGCTGACCGCCAAGGTGGCTGGCAATCGGCCCGCCGTCATTCAGTTGTCCATCAAGGAAAAAGCGGCGCTGTACGCCGCCTACATCCCGCTGTTCACCGATGGGGGCATTTTTGTGCCCTCCACCCGCGAACACCGCCTGGGCGACGACCTGTACCTGCTCATCACGCTGCCCGACGACCCGCAGCGCTACCCGATTGCGGGCAAGGTGGCGTGGATCACCCCGGCGCGGGCGGCGGGCAACCGCACCCAGGGCGTGGGTGTGCGCTTCCCCAGCGACGATGTGTCCCAGCAGCTCAAGATGCGCATCGAGCAGATCCTGGGCGACCGGCTGATGTCCGATCGGCCCACCCAGACCGTCTGACGCTGTTTAACGCCACTCAGCGTTGTTGGGTTGCTCCTGTTTTTGTAGCTGCTTGCGCTTTCATATAAAGCGCTAGTGGCTGTTTTGATTGAGTATTTTGATGTTCACGGACTCCCATTGCCACCTCAACTTTCCCGAGCTGGTTGACCGCCTGGACACGGTGCTGGCCGACATGGCCGCCGCGCAGGTGACGCGGGCGCTGTGCATCGCCACCACGCTGGAAGAATTCGACGCCGTGCACGGCCTGGCGCTCCACCACGCCCACCTGTGGGCCACGGTGGGTGTGCACCCCGACAACGAAGGTGTGCAAGAACCCACGCTGGCCGACTTGCTCACCCGCGCGGCGCTGCCCAAGGTGGTGGCCATTGGGGAAACCGGGCTGGACTACTACCGCCTGAACGGGCGCAGCGTGGCCGACATGGCCTGGCAGCGCGAGCGGTTTCGCACCCACATTGCGGCGGCGCGGCAAACGGGCCTGCCCCTGGTGATCCACACCCGAAGCGCCTCGGACGACACCCTGGCCATCCTGCGCGAAAGCGGCGGCCTGGGCAGCGGGGCCGACGCGGGGCAGGGCGCACCGGCCACCGGGGTGTTCCATTGCTTCACCGAAAGCATGGACGTGGCCCGCGCCGCGCTGGACATGGGGTTTTACGTGTCGTTCTCGGGCATCCTGACCTTCAAGAGCGCGGCAGACCTGCGCGAGGTGGCCGCCTTTGTGCCGCTGGACCGGCTGCTGATCGAGACCGACAGCCCCTACCTGGCCCCGGTGCCCTACCGCGGCAAGACCAACACCCCGGCCTACGTGCCACATGTGGCCGCGCAGGTGGCGCAGATCAAAGGGCTGAGCGTCGAGGCCGTGGCCCAGGCCACCTCCGACAACGTGGACCGGCTGTTCCCCCGGGTGCTGGCATGACGCGCCGGACGCTGGTTCGTGCGCTGGCTGCCCTGGGCTTCACGGGGCTGATGGGGGTGACCGGGCTGGTGGGAGGGGCGCATGCCGGGTCGTTTGACGACTTTTTCACCGCCATCAAGCGCAACGACGTGGCGGCTTTGCAGGAACTGGCGGCCCAGGGCTTTGACCTGAACACCACCGACGCCTCGGGCCAGAACGCGCTGTACCTGGCGCTGCGGGACCAGATGTTCCAGGTGGCCGACTTTCTGGCCCGCCACCCCAAGTTCAACGTGGACCAGCGCAACCCCAAGGACGAAACCCCGCTGATGTACGCCGTGCTCAAGGGCCACACCGACGTGGCCCGCGCCTTGGTGGAGCGGGGGGCGGACGTCAACAAGCCCGGCTGGGCCCCGTTGCATTACGCCGCCACCTACGCGGGCAAGGGGGCGGTGGAGCAGGTGCAGTGGCTGCTGGACAACCACGCCTACATCGATGCCGAATCGCCCAACGGCACCACCCCGCTGATGATGGCCGCCCAGTACGGCAGTGAAGACGTGGTGACCCTGTTGCTGGAAGAGGGGGCCGACTCGGCCTTGCGCAACAGCCTGGGCCTCACCGCCATCGATTTCGCCCTGCGGGCCCAACGTCCCGCCGTGGCCGAAGCCATTGCCGCCCGCACCCGCAAGGCCCTGCCCGCAGGCAAGTGGTGAGGCGGTTTGGGGCCTGGCTGGGTTGCGGGCTATAATCGCAGGCTTTCCGCCTTGCTGCATCCGTCAGACGCCGGGGCAGCTATCAACCACAAGGAGTGTGTATGCGTCATTACGAAATCGTCTTGCTGATCCACCCGGATCAAAGCGAGCAGGTTCCGGCCATGCTGGAGCGTTACAAGGGCATGATCACCACCGGCGGTGGCAAGGTCCATCGCGTGGAAGACTGGGGTCGCCGTCAGCTGGTCTATCAGATCAACAAGCTGAACAAGGCCCACTACCTGTGTGTGAACATCGAGGCCGATCAGGCCGTGATGGGCGAGCTGGAGCATGCCTTCAAGTTCAACGACGCCGTGCTGCGTCACTTGGTCGTGAAGAAGAAGAAAGCCGAAACCGGTCCTTCCGCCATGATGAAATCCGTCGAGCGCGAAGAAGCCCGCAAGGCTGCACAGCAGGAGAACGCTGCCTGAGTCATCCGTTGACCGGGCACCCACACACCTGACACCACTCTGTTGAACGAACTGCAACTTTCGGCGCGCATCGCCCAAGTCCTCCCCTTGCGTTACACCCCCGCGGGCCTGCCCGCCCTGGATGTGATGCTGGAGCACGAAGCCGACGTGACCGATGCAGGCGTTCCCCGCCGCGTCAAATTGTCCCTTCGGGGTTTGGCGTTCGGCACCCAGGCCGAAACCTTGGTCCGGGCCGATCTGGCGGCACAGTGGTTGTTCAAGGGGTTTGTGGCACAAGCCCGCAATGGCAAAGGCGTCGTTTTTCACATTCAGGACATCCAACGCATTTAAGGAAGCCCATCATGGCTGCACCGAAACGTTTCAACAAAGACAAGCGCCCCAAGCGCAACACCCAGTCGCTGCTGTTCAAGCGCAAGCGCTACTGCCGCTTCACCGTGGCCGGCGTGGAAGAAGTCGACTACAAGGACATCGACACCCTGCGCGATTTCATCGCTGAAAACGGCAAGATCATTCCTGCCCGTCTGACCGGCACCCGCGCCATCTACCAGCGCCAAGTCAACACCGCCATCAAGCGCGCCCGCTTCCTGGCCCTGTTGCCTTACTCTGACCAGCACCGCGTCTGAGGCTAGGAGTACACAACATGCAAATCATCCTGCTCGAAAAAGTGGTCAACCTGGGTGCCCTGGGTGACGTGGTCAAGGTGAAAGACGGCTACGCCCGCAACTTCCTGATCCCCTCTGGCAAGGCTCGCCGCGCCACGCAAGCCAACATCGCTGAATTCGAAGCCCGCCGTGTCGAGCTCGAAAAGGCTGCGGCTGCCAAGCTGGCAGAAGCCCAAGCCCTGGGCGAGAAGCTGGCCGGCATCATCGTCAAGGTCAGCCAGAAGGCTGGCGTGGACGGTCGCCTGTTCGGTTCCGTCACCAACCACGACATCGCCGACGAACTGGTCAAGATGGGTCACCCCGTGGTCAAGGCCCAGGTGCGCATGCCCAACGGCCCTCTGAAGGCTGTGGGCGACTACACCGTCAGCCTGTCTCTGCACACCGACGTGGCTGTCGAAGTCACCGTCACCGTGCTGGGCGAAACCGCCTGATCGGCCTGTCCGTGGCCGGGGGCTGATGCCCTCAGCCAACGGGCTGCAAAAGCCGCCCCCAAAAAAAGCCGCCTCTTGTGGGGCGGCTTTTTTGTTTTTGGGAATGTCCGTTTGGCGGGCGTTCTGCCCGGTTATCCCGGGTTGCCCCCTGCTTGTCCCCGGGTTATCCACAGAGTTGTGCAATGACGCCGCGGCGTCAAATCCGTACCATGCACGGCTTGCCCTCCGAATGCCATGAACACCGTTGCCTCCCGCACCTTCGATCCGCTTGACCTGAGCGACCTGCCCGCCGACCCGCAGGTGGCGCAACTGCGCATCCCACCGCATTCGCTGGAGGCCGAGTCCAGCGTGCTGGGCGGGCTGCTGCTGGACAACAGCGCCTGGGACCGCGTCGGCGACCTCATCAAAGACGACGACTTCTACCGCCGCGAACACAAGCTGGTGTTTGCGGCCATTGCCCACCTGATCAACGGCTCCAAACCCGCCGACGTGATCACCGTGTTCGAGCACCTGCAAAGCCAGGGCCGCACCGAAGAGGTGGGCGGGTTGGCCTACCTCAACTCGCTGGCCCAGTACGTTCCCAGCGCGGCCAACATCCGCCGGTATGCCGAAATCGTGCGGGAGCGCGGCATCCTGCGCAAGCTGCTGACGGCCAGCGACGAAATTGCCACCGCAGCCTTCAACCCGCAGGGGCGGGCGGTGGACAAGATCCTGGACGAAGCGGAGCAGAAGATCTTCCACATCGGGGAAGAAGGCTCGCGCATGAAGCAGGGCTTCCAGAGCATGGACACCCTGGTGGTGGACCTGCTGGACCGTGTGCAGGAGATGGCCGACAACCCCAACGACATCACCGGGGTGCCCACGGGTTTTTACGACCTGGACCGCATGACCTCGGGCCTGCAGGCCGGCGACCTGGTGGTGCTGGCGGCGCGGCCTTCCATGGGCAAGACGGCGTTTGCCATCAACATCGCCGAACACGTGGCGCTGAACGAGGGCCTGCCAGTGGCCGTGTTCTCCATGGAAATGGGCGCCGCCCAGCTGGCGGTGCGTATCGTGGGCTCCATTGGCCGCATCCACCAGGGGCATTTGCGCACCGGCAAGCTCACCGACGAGGAATGGCCACGGCTGACCGAGGCCATCGAGCGCCTGCGCACCATCTCGCTGCACATCGACGAAACCCCGGGCCTGACCCCCAGCGAGCTGCGGGCCAACTCGCGCCGCCTGGCACGCCAGTGCGGCAAGCTGGGCCTGATCGTGGTCGACTACCTGCAGCTGATGAGCGGCAGCAGCGGCTCCAACGGCGAGAACCGCGCCACCGAGCTGGGTGAAATCTCCCGGGGCCTGAAGATGCTGGCCAAGGAGCTGCAATGCCCCGTGATTGCGCTGTCGCAGCTCAACCGAAGCGTGGAACAACGCACCGACAAACGCCCCATGATGAGTGACTTGCGCGAATCCGGTGCCATCGAGCAGGATGCGGACATCATCATGTTCATCTACCGCGACGAGTACTACAACAAGGACAGCAAGGACCCGGGCGTGGCCGAAATCATCATCGGCAAGCAGCGTAACGGCCCCACCGGCACGGTACGGCTGGCCTTCCTGAACTCGCTCACCCGCTTCGAAAGCCTGGCCTCGGGCAGCGACGATTTCTGAGCGGCACCCAGGCCGTGTCGCCTTTTTCCAAGACGTTGGCGGGTGGCCTCCCTACAGTGGGGGTTTTCCAACCACGAGGAATGTGATGAAGCTGGGTTACACCATTTTGTACGTGCCCGACGTGCGGGCCAGCCTGCGGTTTTACGAGCAGGCTTTTGGGTTGGCCACCAAGTTCCTGCACGAGGGTGGGGACTTTGGCGAGCTGGACACGGGCGGCACGTCGCTGGCGTTCTGTTCCCTGAATTTGTTGCAGCAAATGGGCAAAACCCCGGGGCGGGCGGACGTGGCGCGTCCGGTGTCGGAGGTGGCCTTGGTCACGGCTGACGTGCCTGCGGCGTTTGCCCGGGCGGTGGCGGCAGGGGCCACGCCCTTGCAAGCCCCCGAAGACATGCCTTGGGGCCAGACGGTGGCCTATGTGGCCGACCCCGATGGCTTCTGGGTGGAGCTGTGCACCCCGGTGGGGTGATGCGAAGGAATCAGCCTCGGGAGCCTCAACCGTGGCCTGTGGCGCTCAGCAGGGCCAGCCATTCAGGGCTTGCCCGCAACCGCGTGGGCGTACAGCCTAACCAATGCCGAAAGGCCAGATTCAAATGGGCTTGGTCGGAAAAACCGTGGTCCACCGCCAGTTCGGCCAACGGGCAGGGGGTGGTCAGCGCCCGCGCGGCCTGGCGCACCCGGGCCAAGCCCCGCCAGAACCCGGGGGGTTGCTGGGTGTGGCGGTGGGTCAGGCGCTCCAGCGTGCGCAGGCTCACGCCCAGGGAGTGGGCTGCGGCGGCCACGGAGGGCGCATGGGCCAACGCGTGCAAGGCTTCCTGCACGTTGGGGTTCAACCGGCTGGTGTGGGCCAGGGCGGTGCGAACCTCGGCATCGGCCTCAAAGGGCTGGTGGCGGGTCAGTGCCAGCAGGGTCGTGTCATCCACCTGGCTGCCGGGGTGCAGGCGGTAGCCCCGCACGCTCACGCCAGGGGGCAGGCACACCGTTTCGGCCCGCTGGGCCAGGGCAAACACATGCCAGGTGGTGACGCCGTCGGGCGTCTGGACGCCAATCAGGTCCTGACACCCGCCAGGCGGGATCCACGCGGGTTCATCCGCCCCCGATCCGGCCGAGGCGGTGTGAACCCAGGCGGTCAGCAGCGGGAAGTCCATGGCCGTCCACGCGGCGGCGGTGTTGCCGATGGGTCAGAGCACTTCGCTGGCAAAGTCAGCCAGGCGTGAGCGTTCGCCCCGCGCCAGGGTGATGTGGCCGCCGTGCGGCCAGCCCTTGAAGCGGTCCACCGCGTAGGTCATGCCCGACGAGCCCTCGGTGAGGTAGGGTGTGTCGATCTGCGCCAGGTTGCCCATGCAGATGATTTTGGTGCCTGGGCCCGCGCGGGTGATGAGGGTCTTCATCTGCTTGGGCGTGAGGTTTTGCGCCTCGTCGATGATGACGTACTTGTTGAGGAAGGTGCGTCCGCGCATGAAGTTCATGCTTTTCACCTTGATGCGGCTGCGGATCAGCTCGTTGGTGGCGGCGCGGCCCCATTCGCCAGCGTTGCCGCCGTCGCCCTTGGCCAGGAACTCAAGGTTGTCGTCCAGGGCTCCCATCCACGGGCCCATTTTTTCCTCTTCCGAGCCAGGCAGGAAACCGATGTCCTCGCCCACGCTGACGGTGGCACGGGTCATGATGATTTCGGTGTAACGCCGCTCGTCCAGCACCTGCACCAGTCCGGCAGCCAGGGCCATCAGCGTCTTGCCGGTGCCCGCGGTGCCGGTGAGGGTGACGAAGTCGATTTCCGGGTCCATCAGCAGGTTGAGGGCGAAGTTCTGCTCGCGGTTGCGTGCGGTCACGCCCCAGATGGAGTTTTTGAGGTGGGTGAAGTCGCGCAGGGTTTTGAGCACCGCGGTTTTTTCACGGATTTCCACCACCCGTGCGTACAGCGCGGGTTCACCCGGCGCTTCGAAGTACACAAACTGGTTGATGTGGAAGCTGGGCACCAAGGGGCCACCCACACGGTAGAAGGTGTGCTGGCCTTGCTGCCAGCTTTCCACGGTTTTGCTCTGGCGGGTCCAGAAGTCGGCGGGCAGGGCCAGCAGGCCGCTGTAGAGCAGCTCGCCGTCGTCCAGGGTCTTGTCGTTTTCGTAGTCTTGCGCGTCCAGGCCCAGGGCGCGGGCCTTGATGCGCATGTTGATGTCCTTGGACACCATGGCCACCACGCGCTCGGGGTGGCGGTCGCTCAGGGCCTGCACCACGCCCAGGATCTGGTTGTCGGCCTTGCCCTGGGGCAGGCTGGCGGGCAGGGTGTGGTCCAGCGGTTCGGTCTGGAAGAACAGGCGGCCACGGGCCTCGGTGTGGCCGGTGCCGTTCAGCGGCAGGCCACGGCCAATGTTGTCCTCGCCCGCCAGGGCGGCCAGGGCATCCAGCGTGCGGCTGGCTTGGCGACCGTTGCGGGCGACTTCGGTCATGCCCTTCTTGTGGCCATCCAGTTCTTCCAGCACCACCATGGGCAGGTAGACGTCGTGTTCCTCGAAGCGGAACAGGCTCATGGGGTCGTGCAGCAGCACGTTGGTGTCCAGCACAAACAGCTTGGTGGGGCCGGAAGGTGCTTTGGCCTTGGCGCGACCCTGGGCGGCTTTGCCTTTGCGGGCCGAGCCCGTGTCGTTGGCGGTGCGGGTGGCCACCACGGCAACCGGGGTTGCGGGAGGCGTTGGCACCACGGCCACGGTGGGGGCTGCCGCGACCACGGTGGGGTTGGTTTCCACCGGGCGGGTTTTGGCGGTGCCGCGCTTGCGGGCCGTGGCGCTGACTGGGGCCGACGCCGTGACCGCGGGGGTCACGGGGGTGTCGGCCACGGCGGGCGCGGAGCGGGCAGGCGTGCGCCGAACTGGCTCGGACAGCGGGTTGGTGATGCCGTGTTTGTCCAGGGCCAGTCGGGCGGCTTTTTTGGCGGGAGGTGGGGGCAAAGGCATGGCTGAAAAAACAAAAAGCCGTCAGCTTTCGCTGGCGGCTTGCATGTGAGAGGGATTGGCGTGTGCGTGGGACCCGAAGGACATGAGCCCATTATGTCGCACGCCCGGCGGGAAGTTCATCAGGCGGTGGTGACCGGGGCTTCCTTGGCCGCTGCGGGTTTTTTGGCAGCCACTTTCTTGGCGGGGGCGGTCTTGGCGGCGGCTTTGGGGGCTGCGGCTTCCGCGGTCGGGGCGGCAGCAGGCGCAGCCTCAGGCTCTTTGCTGGCGGCGGCTTCCTTGGCGGCTGCGGCACCGGCCTTCTTCAGGGCCTTGACGGCCTTGAGCACTTCTTCTACGTGGCCGGGGACCTTCAGGCCGCGCCATTCCTGCTTCAGCAGGCCGTCGGCCCCGATGAGGAAGGTGCTGCGCTCGATGCCCTTGACCTTTTTGCCGTACATGATCTTGTTCTTGACCACGCCGAACATGTGGCACATTTTTTCTTCGGTGTCGGCGATCAGCTCGAAGGGGAGTTCGAGCTTGGCCTTGAACTCGTCGTGCGACTTCATGTTGTCGCGAGAGACACCGAACACGGCAGCGCCCGCCTTGGCAAAGTCTTTGTATTTGTCACGGAACTGCATGGCTTCCGTGGTGCAGCCCGGGGTGTTGTCCTTGGGGTAGAAATACAGGATGACGTCTTGACCGAGGTGGGACTGGTTGGTGACCTTGACTTGGTTGGTGGCGAGGGCTTCGAACTCGGGGATAGGTTTGTTGACGACGACTGCCATGTTGTGTGAACCCTGACCTAGGTGAATTTGTGTGCGGCACCATGGCTGGGAGTCCAGCCAAGATCAACATGCAATTTTACCCTGAAGCTGTGTCAGATCCTGGGCGGTGGGGGTGCCAATTCCAAGCTTCTTCAGGGAAATGGGGTTGGGGTTAACCCTTGGATGAAAGTTTATTGAACAGGAAGGGGGCCATCACCGCTGATCAGCAGTGCGGCCACCACCTGCCGCCCCTCTTGCGCCAGGATGTTGTAGGTGCGGCAGGCGGCCCCGGTGCCCATGGTCTCCAGACCCACGTGTGCCTGCATCAAGGGCTGCAGGGTGGCGGGAGGGGGGAATCGCATCCGCTCGCCACAGCCGAACACGATGACCTCGGGCTGGTCGGCCAGCAGGCTGGCGAACAGCTCGGCGCTCAGGTCTTCAAAGCGCTGGCACGGCCAGGGGCGCACCCCCTGGGTGCTGCTGACCACCACGCTGTGGGTGTATCGCTGGCCATTGACTTGCACCCAGCCCTCGCCGTAGGACTGGATGGACGAGGCAACCGCGGCGTCGGCGTGGAGTTTCATGATTCAAAAGCGGTGGACGAGGGCAGGGGCCACAAGGGCGCGGTTTGTCAGGGTTGACACGTGGAAATGTGGTGAAATTGTAAGTTTCCGCCCACCTCGTGCCTGCCGTTCCTGGCAAGGCCCCATGCCCTGTACGCCATGACCTCGCGAATCATCCACAAGTCCGCCAAGCTCAACAACGTGCTCTATGACGTGCGAGGCCCCATCGTGGACGTGGCGCACCAGATGGAGGAAGAGGGCCAGAAGATCATCAAGCTCAACATCGGCAACCTGGCGCCGTTCGGGTTTGATGCCCCCGAAGAGATTCAGCAGGACATGATCCGCAACCTGCCCAACTCGGCGGGGTACTCGGACAGCAAGGGCATTTTTTCGGCGCGCAAGGCCGTCATGCACTACACCCAGCAGCAGGGCGTGCAGGGCGTGACGCTGGACGACATCTACCTGGGCAACGGGGCCAGCGAACTCATCACCATGGCCACCAACGCGCTGCTGGACAACGGCGACGAACTGCTGGTGCCCATGCCCGACTACCCGCTGTGGACGGCGGCGGTCAGCCTGTCGGGGGGAAAGCCGGTGCACTACCGCTGCAACGAAGAAAACGGCTGGATGCCCGACCTGGACGACATCCGCGCCAAGATCACCCCGGCCACCAAGGGCCTGGTGGTCATCAACCCCAACAACCCCACCGGCGCGCTGTATTCCGACGAGCTGCTGAAGGAGCTGGTGCAGATCGCCCGCGAGCACAACCTGGTGCTGATGGCCGACGAGGTGTACGACAAGGTGCTGTATGAAGGTGTCAAGCACACCGCCATGGCCAGCCTGAGCACGGATGTGCTGACGCTCACCTTCAACTCGCTGTCCAAGTCGTACCGGGCCTGCGGTTACCGGGCGGGCTGGATGGTCATTTCCGGCGACAAGGCCGTGGCCCAGGACTACATCGAGGGCCTGAACATGTTGGCCAACATGAAGCTGGGCTCCAACGTGCCGGGCCAGTACGCGGTGCAGACCGCGCTGGGCGGCTACCAGAGCATCAACGATCTGGTGAAGGAAGGTGGCCGCCTGCGCCGCCAGCGCGACCTGGCCTACGAGCTGATCACCGCCATCCCCGGCGTGACCTGCGTCAAGCCCCAGGCCGCGCTGTACATGTTTCCGCGGCTGGACCCCAAGGTGTACCCCATCGAGGACGACCGCCAGTTTTTCATGGAGGTGTTGCGTGCCACGCGGGTGATGCTGGTGCAGGGCACCGGCTTCAACTGGCCCGAGCCGGACCACTTCCGCATCGTGTTCCTGCCCCACGAAGACGACCTGCGCGAGGCCATCGCCCGCATCGCCAAATTCCTCGAGAGCTACCGGAAGCGTACGACCACATGAATTCCATCCAAGCA
>DASUON010000268.1:0-3051 GCA_036276615.1 Burkholderiaceae bacterium | reverse complement strand
TCGTGGAGCACAAGCCCAAGCTGGTCTACCTGATCCCCACCTTCGGCAACCCCAGCGGTGCCACCCTGACGCTGGAGCGCCGCCAGCGCGTGCTGGAACTGGCCGCCCAGCACCAGGTGCTGGTGGTGGAGGACGACCCCTATGGCGACCTGTACTTTGACGCCGCCCCGCCCCCCAGCCTGCTGGCCCTGGCCGACAGCGTGCCGGGCAGCCGCGAGTGGCTGGTGCACTGCGGCTCCCTGAGCAAGGTGCTGTCGCCCGGCCTGCGCGTGGGCTGGATGATTGCCCCGCCCGAGTTGCTGGCCAAGGCGACCATGTGCAAGCAGTTCAGCGACGCCCACACCAGCACCTTTGCCCAGGCCACCGCCGCCCAGTACCTGAAGGCCGGGCGCATGCCCGCCACGCTGGCCAAGGTGCGTGCCGTGTACGCCGAACGTGCCCAGGTCATGACCGAGTCCCTCACCCGCGAACTGGGTGACGCCGTGAGCTTCGTGGCCCCGCAAGGCGGCTTGTTCGTGTGGGCGCGGCTGACCGGGGCAAACGGCAAGCTGGCCGATGGCAACGTGCTGGCCAAGAAGGCCATTGACCAGGGCGTGGCCTTTGTGCCGGGCTCGCCGTTTTTTGCCTCCAACGCCGATGCCGCCACCTTCCGCCTGAGTTTTGCCACCGTTGGCACCGACCGCATCGTCGAAGGCGTCAAGCGCCTGGCCGCGGCACTGGCCTGAACCCCCAAGGAGTCCCCATGAAAGGCAACTTTGCCGCCATCGTCCTCATCCTGGTGGGCAGCTACTTCCTGCTGTCCAACCTGGGGCTGCTGAACATCAGCATGCGGGAAATCATCGCCACCTGGTGGCCCGCCATCCTGATTGCCTTGGGCGTGAGCATGCTGTTCACCCACAAAGGAAAAGGTTGAAAAACAATAGCAGTCTACGCTTATATATAAAGCGCTAGAGGCTGTTTTTACATTGGATTTTGTTGGGCCCACCACAGGCGGGCACGCATGCCCAGCTCGGTGGTGTAGCCCGTGGCCACGCTGCTGATGCGGCCCTGCGGGTCCACCACCAGCCACACGGGCACCATGGGCAGCCCGTAGCGGCGGGCCACGTCGCCGTGGGGGTCCACCGCGGTGGTCCAGGTCCACCCTTGTTGGGCCATGTACCGTGCCACCCGGGCCGCATCGCCCGAGCGGCTGGCCACGGTCAGCACCGGCCAGTCGGCAGCCACGCGGGACACGGACGCCGCTTCGGCCTTGCAAAACGGGCACCAGTCCGACCACAGGTGCACCGCCACCGCCCGCCCCGGGTGGGCCGCCCGCCACTTGGCCAGGCTGATGGACGCCGGGCCACGCCCCTCTGCGGTCACCGTCGCCGTCACTGCGTTGAACCCCAGCGGTGGCTGCCCTGCGGGGCGGGCAGGCCCCGCGGCCAGGGGCAACAAGGGCAAGCGGAAATCGGGCGCAGGCCCTGCCGGGACATCCCGGGTCTGCCACAGCTGCACCGCCACCCAGGCCACCACCGCCGTCAGGGCCGTGACCCCGTGGCTGCACCAGTTCACCTGCCGCCAACGGGCTCGCAGGCCCGACCCGGGCAACGGCGACCGGACGGGCTGGCGCAGCGTCAAGGTTGCACCACCTCCAGCAACCGGTCCAGGCCCCCTTCGTTGATGGCCACCCGGGCCTGCTCCCGCACCGCGGGTTTGGCGTGGTAGGCCACCGACAGGCCACCAGCCTCCGAGCAGGCTTTCATCATGGGCAGGTCGTTGGCGCCATCGCCCACGGCCATGCACTGCGACAGCGGCACGCCCATCAGCGTGGCCACTTCCAGCAGGGTGCGGCGCTTTTCGGCACCGTCGCAGATGTCGCCCCAGGGCTGGTCGACCATGCGGCCCGTCAGCACGCCGCCACCGTTCGACGGGTTGGGACTGGGGTCCACCTCCAGCACGTTGGAGCGGGCAAAGTCCATGCCCAGGCGGGCCTTGATGCGGTCGGTGAAGAAGGTGAAGCCGCCCGACACCAGCAGCACCTTCAACCCGGCGGCCTTGCAGGCGGCCACCAAGGTTTCGGCCCCGGGGTTGAGTTGCAGGCGGCGGGTGTACACCTCTTCCATGTGCGCCACGGTCACGCCCTTGAGCAGGGCCACGCGTTGGCGCAGGCTGTCCTTGTAATCGGTGATTTCGCCACGCATGGCGGCCTCGGTGATGGCGGCCACCTCGGCCTTGCGGCCTGCGGCATCGGCAATCTCGTCCACACACTCGATGTTGATCAGGGTGGAGTCCATGTCGAAGGCCACCAGCTTGAAGTCGCTCAGGCGCAGCGGAGGGGTGAAGTCCTGGACCACCAAACCGGGTGCGGGGGTGAATGGGGTGCTCATGTTTATGACAAAAAATCAGAGGTTGAAAATGGCAGTTGCCGCTTCCGTGGCGGCACTTGGTTCAGTAGCCCTTGCGCTGGCTGATGTCGATGCGATTCTGTGCCGCCTCCAGCCATTCTTTCCACGTGCGGCGTTCGTTGGGCGGAGTGCCTTGCAGCACTTCAAACATCAGCAGCGGGTCCCCTTCGGACCAGTATTCGTCGCGCACGCCAATTTCAATCGACTTGGGCAGCGCCTTGATGGACGCGCCATGCAACGTCGTGAACACGGTGCGTTTGTGACTGTGAAGCGTGATCCGCCCTTCAGGGTCCAAGTCGATGAACCAGTTGATGCCGCCTTTGTCATGGGTGCCGACTTCGCTGTACTTGCCCGAGAACCCCGCGGCTTCTCGCCACTTGGCAATCTGCCCAGCCAAGTCCAGAGAATTGGTCGCCTCCTCGGCTTGGGCTGCCCGTGCGGCTTCTTCGAGGGCTTGGGCTTCAAGGGCGGCGGCCGCCTCTTGCTCGGCTTGCAAGGCTTGTGCTTGTTCCTGTTCAGCGAATTTTTTCAGTTTGTCGGCCCACAGGGTGAGTCGGGTGGCGAAGGCCTGAAAGCTCGTTGCCACAGGTTCAGGCAAACCCTGCAACAGAACCGACGCATGGTCACTGGCCTTGGGCTCATTGCCGAGTGCGCCGGGGGTGTG
>DASUON010000267.1:0-3261 GCA_036276615.1 Burkholderiaceae bacterium | reverse complement strand
ATGATTGACCTGCGCCACCCGCTGGCCGTGCTGGCCTCGCGCATGCCCTGGCAGGAGATCGAAGCACGGGTGGCCCAAGTGTTCAGCCGCAAAGGCCGCTCCAGGGCCCACCGCACCTGGCAGGGCTTGGGGTGGTTTGGTATGTTTTTGATAGCTGCTCACGCTTTCAAATAAAGCGGTAGAGGCCAATTTTCCTTGTAAGTCTCAGCGCAAACTCACCGTGCGCGCCTTCCAGGCCGGGGCTTGCCAGCGGTAGAACAGGCTCAGGTTGCCGGGTTTGTCGGCCTGGGCTTGCACGGCCAGGGTGTCCAGGCGGCGCACTTCGTAGCGTTGGGGGTAGGGGCCTTCGGTGCTGGCTTCGCGGGCGGTCAGCAGTTGCGGGCTGCCAGGCACCCAACCGGCCCAGTCGATGTAGCCCAGGCCGGGGCCTTCGGCGGCGGGGGGCAGCACGTCGGCGTGCCAGCCGTCGGCGTCTTGGCGAATCAGCCACAGCTCGCGCCAGGTGTCGGTGGGCTGCACGGCCAGGGCCAGTGCCTGGCCTTGGGGGTGCCACTGGGCGGAGGCGGGCCACACCTGCCCGTAGGTGCAGCGGCTGAACACCGGGGTGGCGTGGCCCTTGGCCGCAGGGGCGGCCCCCGCCGCGGTCGTGGCCACGGTGGTTGCCACGGGCAGCAGGCGGATGCAGGTTTCGCCCGGCTCGCCGGGCTCCAGCACCAGCTTGACCCGGGCGGTGGTGGGCGTGTTGCCCGAACCTTCTGCTGCCATGGCGGCCTTGGCGGTCGCGGCGGGTTGCTGCGGGTTGGGAATGGGCAGCCCGGCTTCGGTGGCCCAGCGGGATGCGCCCACGCGCATGGCGGCCAGGTTGTAGCTGGTGGCGTCGGTGTCGGCCAGTTCGGCCTTGTTGATGGCGGCCAGTTCGTCCACGGCGCGTTGGGCGGCCACGCGCACGGCGTCGGGGGCGGCGGCTTGGCGGGCGCGTTGCCAGGCCAGGCTGGCCCACACGCCGGCCTTGCGCATGTGCAGGCGATTGACCAGCACCGGGGGCAGGGTGTGGGTGCGGGCGCGGTCCAGCACGTCGGCGCGCCATTGGTCCAGGGCGTGACGCTCGGTGGGCGACAGGCTGCTGGACACACATTCGTGCCGGGTCAGTGCCAGGGCGGCACGGGCCTTTTGCTCGTCGCTGGCGGGCAGGGCCAGCACGCGGCGGTGGGCGTCGCCGTCGTAACACAGGCGGGTGCTGTCGTCGCGGGTGGCCACGGTGAGCATGGTGATGCCGTAGCTGGCGGCCACGTCCAGGTGGGCGGTGGCGGCCTGGGCTTCGTGGCCGGGCTTGGCGTCGTTGGCGCGTTGGGCCAGGCGTTCGGCCATGGTACCCAGGGCGTCGAACACGTCGCCGTCGATGGCGTCGGCAGGCGCGGCCTGGAGGTAGGCCGCCGCGTGGGCCAGGCCCAGGGTTTCGGCCCCGGGGGTGTCGCGCAGAAAACGCACCACGGCCATCAGTTCGGGGGCGTGGGCCGGGGCCAGGTCGGGCTGGCGCACTTGGGCTGCGCGAACGTAGCCGGCGCGTTCGTGGCGGTGGTCGTACACCTGCAGAAAGTCGCCTTTGGTGCCGCGGATTTCCAGGTTGTCGCCTTGCCACAGCAGGGCGTGCTGGGCGGCGGTGTCGCGGGGGGCGGCGCGCAGGGCGACGCGGTCCTGGGTGACGATGGCCAGTGCGGCCAAGGCGGTGACGGTGAGGGCGGCCATGCTCATTGCTCCTCGGTGTCAGAACCTTGGGCGCTGGGCGCAGCGGCCTGGGCGGTGGTGGCGGTGGTGGCGGTGGCCGTACCGGCCTTGCCACTGCCCAGCAGGGCGGCGCCGATGAAGCCGCCATCCGCCGGGGGTGGCGCGATGATGACGGAGATCTTGTCCGACAGCTTGTCGGCCATGGCCTTTTGGATGAGCAGCGGGTTCTTCTGGATCAGCGCGCCGTCGCGGGCGAGTTGTTCGCTGCTGATCTTGCCCAACTTTTCCTGGCGGTAGCCTTCGGCGTCGGCCAGTTTGCGGCGGCTTTCGGCTTCGCCGGTGGCTTCGATCTGGCGGGCCTGGGACGAGGCTTCGGCGGCCTTGATGCGGGCGATCTTGTCGGCCTCGGCCTCCAGCTGGCGCTGCTCGATCTGCTTTTGCTTGAAGGGCAGCACGTGTTTCATGGCTTCGGCCTGGGCCTTGGCGGCAATCACCTGCTCTGCACCCGCGGCTTCGGCAGCGGTTTCGCGGCGCACCTTCTCGGCCTGGGCTTCCAGCTCGCTTTGCTTCACTTCCTTGTCCTTGCGCTCCAGGGTGAAGCGCATCTGCTCGGTGGCCAGTTCTTCGGCCAGCAGCTTTTCCATGCCGGTCTTGAAGTGGGTGGGCAGGTCCACCTTGCCGATCATCACGGCTTGCAGGCGGATGCCGTCGGCGGCCAGCAGGGGTTTGAGTTCGCTCTCGATCTGCTGCTGGATGTCGGGGCGTTTGGCCGAGAAGATCTCGCGCACCGAGTAGCGGGCCAGCGTGCGGTACAGCACGGCCTGGGTGGCGGGTTCGATGACCTGGCCGCCCACGTCGTCGGGCAGGTTGCGGGCAATGCTGTCGATGCGGCTGGGGTCCAGGGCGTAGCGCACGGCAATGTCCACGCCAATGGCCAGGCCCTCCACGGTCTGGAAGGGGGCGCTGCCGTCGGCGTTGCCCGCGCCTTCGGGGCGGTAGATCTGTTCGCGCAGCGAGTAGCGGCGCAGCCGGTGCACGCCGGGGATGACCAGCACCGCGCCGTCGCGCACCTCGGTCAGGCTGCCGGTGATCTGGTTGTGGCGCACGCCCACTTCGCCGCTGTCCACGGTTTCGAACGGGGGGTGGGTGTACAGGCCATAACCCGCGCCGCCCAGCAGCGCCAGGGTGACGAGGGTGCCGCGGTGCCGCCACACGCCGCCCACGGCGGCCCCGCCGTGGCGGGTGCCCAGGTCCACCGTGGTGTGGGCGGTGTGGCGGGCGGCGTTGGCGGTGCGCCCGCCCAGCTGGCGCAGGGCGGACAGGATGCGTTGGGTCAGGGTTTGAAGTTTGGGGTTCACGGTGCGTTCCTCCGGTGTGGTTTGGGGTGACGTCATCGTCTGCCCAAGGGGCCGGAAGGGTCCATGCCGGGGCGGGGTGTCTTTGCTCCGGCGGCGTGAAGAAACACTCACACCCGCCCGCTGCCGTGGCAGGGGTGGCGGGGTGATACTCGGGGCCTGCATTCCCGTTGCCATTGCC
>DASUON010000266.1:0-5471 GCA_036276615.1 Burkholderiaceae bacterium | reverse complement strand
GTGGTGCGTTCGCCCAGGTAGTCGAACACGGTGGCGGTGTCGTCAAAAAACAGGGGCAGGTAGTACTCGATGCCCGCGGTGGCCACGCCGTTGCCCATGTCCTTGTAGATGCGGCTTTTGGTGGGGTCGCCATCGAGCCGTTCGCGCCAGCGGCTGCGGAAT
This sequence comes from Burkholderiaceae bacterium, assembly GCA_036276615.1. Taxonomy (GTDB): domain Bacteria; phylum Pseudomonadota; class Gammaproteobacteria; order Burkholderiales; family Burkholderiaceae_C; genus UBA2334. Next base: position 5,309 of record DASUON010000266.1, on the reverse strand, counting down.
TTGGCGCGGGCATCGTCGTCCATGGGGAATTCGCGCCCGGGCAGCAGCCGCACCTCGTTCACAGGGTAGAGGCTGCGCTGGCTGTCGGGGTCGAAGGTGCGGATGCTGTCGATTTCGTCATCGAACAAGTCCACCCGGTAGGGCACGGGGCTGCCCATGGGAAACAGGTCGATCAGGCCGCCGCGCACGGCGTATTCGCCCGGGCTCACCACCTGCGTGACGTGGTTGTAGCCCGCCAAGGTGAGCTGGGCCTTGAGCCGGGATTCGTCGAGCTTTTGCTTGACCTTGAAGTGGAAGGTGTACCCCGCCAAAAAGCTGGGTGGGGCCAGGCGGTACAAGGCGGTGGTGGCGGGCACCACCACCACATCAGCACCGTCGGCATCGGCACCGCCATGGCCCCTGTGGTGGATGCGCCACAGGGTGGCCAGGCGCTCGGAGATCAGGTCCTGGTGGGGGCTGAAGGTGTCGTAGGGCAGGGTTTCCCAGTCGGGAAACAGGGCGCAGCGCAATTCGGGCGCAAAAAACGCCATCTCGTCGATCAGGCGCTGTGCATCGATGGCGTCAGCGGTGACGATGGCCATGCACTGCCCCTGTGCGGCTTGCTGCTGCCCCAGGTGGGCCAGCAGCAATGCATCGGCCGAGGCCGGTGGAAAGGGCAGGGTGTGGCGTTTGCCGGGGTTCAGCTTGGGGAGGTTCATCGGATCGAATCGGGTACAGAACTTGCTAGTTTGCCACTGGTCGGTGTGCCTCATGGTTTTCACCAGGGGGGGGGTCAAAGCGGTTTTTCGTCCATACAATCCGCTCCGCCTACTCGGCAGGATCCCAAGCTACCGGCCGGGACCTTTTTTATTGGAGTCAATCGAACATGCAATTCAAAGCAAATGTGATCCTGGGTGCTGCCGCTCTTATCCTGGGCGGTACTGTTTACGCTCAGGAACTGGTCGTCAAAATCGGCCACGTCGGTCCTACCAGCGGTGCCATTGCCCACTTGGGCAAGGACAACGAAAACGGTGCCATCATGGCTGTTGAAGAGCTCAACGCCAAGGGCGTGACCATCGGCGGCAAGAAGGCCAAGTTCGTGCTGGTCGCTGAAGACGACGCAGGTGACCCCAAGCAAGGCACCGCCGCTGCTCAGAAACTGGTCGACAGCAACGTCAACGGCGTTGTGGGTCACCTGAACTCTGGCACCACCATCCCCGCTTCCAAGCTGTACGCTGACGCTGGCATCCCCCAGATCAGCCCCTCCGCCACCAACCCCAAGTACACCCGTCAAGGTTACAAGACCACCTTCCGCGTGGTGGCTGACGACGTGGCTCTGGGCGGCTCCCTGGGCAAGTACGCTGTGAACGAACTCAAGGGCAAGAACATTGCCGTGATCGACGACCGTACCGCTTACGGTCAAGGCGTGGCTGACGAGTTCGAAAAGGCCGCCAAGGCCGCTGGCGCCACCATCGTGGGCCGCGAATTCACCAGCGACAAGGCTGTGGACTTCAACGCCATCCTGACCAACATCAAGGGCAAGAAGCCTGACGTGATCTTCTTCGGTGGCATGGACGCTGTGGCCGGCCCCATGCTCCGTCAGATGAAGTCCCTGGGCATTGCTGCCAAGTTCATGGGCGGCGACGGCATCTGCTCGGGCGAGCTGCCCAAGCTGGCCGCTGGTGCCATGGCCGACGGCCAAGTGGTTTGCGCTGAAGCCGGTGGTGTCGAAGGCGCCGCCAAGAAGGGCATGGAAGACTTCTACGCCGCTTACAAGAAGCGCTTCGGCCTTGACGTCCAGGTGTACGCTCCGTACGTCTATGACGCTCTGAACACCATGGTGGCCGCCATGGTCAAGGCCGGTTCCGCCGAACCCGCCAAGTACCTGCCTGCTCTGGCCGCCATCGAATACAAGGGCGTGACCGGCAACATCGCTTTCGACAGCAAGGGCGACATCAAGAACGGCGCCCTGACCCTGTACACCTACAAGGGTGGCAAGCGCGAGCAAATCGCTGTGGTTCGTTGATTCCCACAAGGATTCTGACCGCATCAAAAAGGGGCCTTCGGGCCCCTTTTTTTGTGCATGCGCCTGTTCCAACAGACGGATGGCTTCGTGCAGACCCTGGGGCAGTCGCCTTGCGCCAGTGGGACGTGGTTCACCTTCGGGCACGGCGGTGTAACGGTGACCGCAAGGCAATGCATGGAGTTGCAAGCCCAGCATTTCCAATGGTTCATCGGGTCCCAGATTGCGGACGTTGGTTTCCATGCGCCGACCATCCACCAGCGTGACGTTGCCGTGTCCCACCACTTCAATGCCCTGGTCGCGGGTGATGACCAATGCCGTGTCTTCATCGATGCCCACGCCCAGCAGGTCGGGGCGTTGGGCAATGGCCGACATCAGTCGAGCCAGGCGTCCGCGTTCGTTGAAGTGCTGGTCCACGATGGCCCGGGGCACCAGCCCCAGCCCAATCTCCAGGCTGATCACATCCTTCTCCGGGCGCGGGGTTGCTTCACCAATGGCCAGCATGGCCCGGGACATCACCGCCGCCCCTGCGCTCGTGCCACCGATGGTGCATCCCCGCAAATGAAAGGCCAGGTGGATGGCCCGAGCCGCCGATGTTTCCCACAGGCGCTCCATGAGGCGGCGCTGATCCCCGCCCGTCAGGAACACGCCATCGGCGGTCAGGATCTGGTCGGCCACGGCAGCGGCGTTGGCTTCTTCGACGGACGTGATGCGCAGGTGCTGAACCTGCGTCAAGCCCAGGGATTGCAACAGGGGTTGGTAGCCTTCCCATGCCCCATCGGGATCACCGCTGGCGGCCGTGCACAACACGATGTGCGCTTGCGGACCTCCACACAGTTCAACAAACCGATGCCAGACCGCGCGGTCCTGGAGCCGGTCTTCAGCCCCACCGACGACCACCAGATGGCCTTGCTTTCGCCCAGGGGACGGGCGAGAGGGAGAAAGAGCCATGGGGCGTATTCAAAGCAGAACGGGGCATACGACAATCGACCCCAGAATGAGTTCCAAGAATATGCTTTCTTCATTGCAACCCCGTTGCCATGCCTTGGTTCCGTGCGGCGGCACCGGGTCCCGAGCCGGGGTGGGGGTGCCCAAGCAGTACCGCAGGGTGGCCGGTCGGTCTGTGCTGGCGCATTCACTGGCGGCCTTGACGGGTGTCATGCGCTTGGCGCAAGTGGTGGTGCTGGTGTCCCCGGACGATGCCCACATTGACCGCTTTCCGCTGGAGGGAACCTCGGATGCGGGGCCCCAGTGTGTGGTGGCCCGTTGTGCGGGGCCGACCCGGGCGCACACGGTGGCCAATGGCTTGGCGTGGTTGTCGGCGCAGGGTGCCCAACCCCAGGACTGGGTGCTGGTCCATGACGCTGCGCGCTGCCTGGTCACGTCAGACCAGGTGAACCGGTTGATGGACGCTTGCCTGCCCGATGCCATCGGCGGACTGCTGGCGCACAAATTGCCCGACACCCTGAAGACCTGCCGTGATGGCCGCGTGGCATCCACCGTGCCCAGGGAGGACAAGTGGTTGGCGCAAACCCCGCAGATGTTCCGCTTGGGTGACCTGAGCCGTGCGTTGTCGGTGTCCCAGTTGTCAGACCATGCCCACATCACCGACGAAGCCAGTGCCATGGAGGCCGTGGGCCTGTCGCCGTTGCTGGTGGAAAGCGGCGCTGAAAATTTCAAGCTCACCTACCCCGCAGACTTCGCCATGGCCGAGGCCATTCTGCAAGCGCGGGGCGTGGGCACATCCGCCCATGAACGTCCCGTTTCACCATGACCCACTCGCCTGACCGTGTTGACCACAACCTGCTTCCGCCTTGGCGCGTGGGGGAGGGGTGGGATTGCCATGCCTTGGTGCCCGGACGTCGGCTGGTGCTGGGTGGGGTCACCATCCCGTACAGCCATGGACTGCTGGGGCACTCGGACGCCGATGTGCTGTTGCATGCCATCACGGATGCCGTGCTGGGCGCTGCCGCGCTGGGGGACATTGGCCGACATTTTCCCGACACCGACGAGCGTTTTCGCGGGGCCGACTCCGGTCGCTTGCTGGCGGAAGCCATGCGCCGGGTGCGGGACGCGGGGTATGCGTTGGTGAATGTGGACGCCACCGTGGTGGCTCAGGCCCCCAAGTTGGCGCCGCACATGGCGGCCATGACGGACAGTGTGGCCTCGGCGTTGGCGGTGCGGGCAGATCAGGTCAACCTCAAAGCCAAGACTGCGGAGCGGTTGGGTCCGGTCGGGCAGGGCTTGAGCATGGAAGCCCGGGCCATCGTAATGTTGGTGAAGACGCCCCGGGTTTGAACGCCGCGGGGGAGGATCAGGCTGGTGCCGCTCGCAGCCAGAGCGTGGCCTTCAGTCCGTGGCCCGGGGGGCTTTCCAACACCAGTTTGCCGCCCATGCGCTGGAGCAGCTTGTCCACAATGGCCAACCCCAGCCCAGCTCCGCTGGCTTGGCTGCGTGCAGTGTCCGTGCGGTAAAACGGCTGCGTCAAGCGCTCCAGCATGTCCGGAGCAACTCCCGGGCCGTGGTCTTGCAGCGTCACACACACCCAGGCGTCCTTGCGTTGCATGGACAGGTCGATGCGGGCGGTGGCCTCGTGGGTCGTGCGGCCATACTTGCCCGCGTTTTCAATCAGGTTGAACAGGGCGCGTTTGAGGTCCAGCGGATGAACACGAACGTGCAGCGGCGACGCAGATGGCTGGGTGTGAACGGCCACCGGCAGGGCGTCGGGTAAATCGGCCACCAGTTGTTCGGTGAACGCCTGAACGTCGAGGGTTTCCAGCGACTCCTGGGCCGCCAGCGCGTCGGGACGCGCATAGTCCATGAACTGCTGAACGATGGACTCGATTTGAGCCATGTCGGCCACCATGTCTTGCCGGGCCTGTTCGTCTGGCACGCTCATTTCCGCTTCCAACCGAAGTCTGGCCAAGGGCGTACGGACATCGTGTGAGATGCCGGCCAGCATGAGCCGACGGTCGCGTTCCAGGGCATCCAGTTGCTTCACCATGTGATTGAAGCCCCGGTTGACCTGTTGAATTTCGGCGGTGTTGGACTCTTCGTCCAAGCGGACCTCGCCCAGTCGCCCCTGACCCACCAGCGCGGTGGCGTCAGACAAGGCCTGCAGGGGGCGGCTGACCATGCGGGCAATCAGCGCCGCACCGGCCAAGGCGACCGCCGCTGCCACCGTCAGCCAGATCAACCAAGTGTGCCCATGAATGGCGTTGATCCGCCGGGGATCCAGCAGCAACCAGTAGCTGTCGCTGTCCATGTTGAAGGCCACCCACAGACCTTCATCCCCATTAACTTCACC
>DASUON010000265.1:0-2155 GCA_036276615.1 Burkholderiaceae bacterium | reverse complement strand
GACGACCACGTCGAATTGTTTGCTCATGGTCGGTCCTTGTCAGATGTTGAACAACAGGCGGGCCGGGTCTTCCAGCGCCTCCTTCATGGCCACCAGACCCAGCACGGCCTCGCGGCCGTCGATGATGCGGTGGTCGTAGCTCATCGCCAGGTAGTTGATGGGGCGGATCACGATCTGACCGTTCTCCACCACGGCGCGATCCTTGGTGGCGTGCACGCCCAGGATGGCCGATTGCGGCGGGTTGATGATGGGCGTGGACAGCATGGAGCCGAAGGTGCCGCCGTTGGAGATGGAGAAGGTGCCGCCGGTCATTTCTTCAATGCCCAGCTTGCCGTCCTTGGCCTTCTGGCCGAATTCGGCAATCTTCTTCTCGATGTCGGCAAAGCTCATCTGGTCAGCGTTGCGCAGGATGGGCACCACCAGGCCGCGGGGCGAACCCACGGCAATGCCGATGTCGAAGTAGCCGTGGTACACGATGTCGTTGCCATCCACCGAGGCGTTGAGCACGGGGTACTTCTTCAGGGCGTGCACGGCAGCTTTCACGAAGAAGCTCATGAAGCCCAGCTTGCAGCCGTGTTCCTTCTCGAACTTTTCCTGGAAGCGCTTGCGCATTTCCATCACCGGGGCCATGTTCACTTCGTTGAACGTGGTCAGGATGGCGTTGGTGGCTTGCGACTGCAGCAGGCGCTCGGCCACGCGGGCACGCAGGCGGGTCATGGCCACGCGCTGCTCGGGGCGGTCGCCCAGGTCGGGGGCCGCAGGGCCGCTGACCTGAGGCAGTGCCTTGGTGGGCACGCCGGTGGGAATGGCCACGGCGGGGGCAGCCGCAGGAGCGGTGGCACCGGAGGCGACGGCGGACAGCACATCACCCTTGGTGACGCGACCGTCCTTGCCGGTGCCGGCCACAGAACCGGCGGCCAGGCCGTTGTCGGCCATCAGCTTGGCAGCGGCGGGCATGGCCACACCGGCCTTGGCACCACCCGTGGCGGCTGCAGCAGCCACCGCAGGGGCGGCCACAGGGGCCGCAGCAGCAGGCGCTGCCGCCGGGGCGGGTGCAGCCACAGCCGCACCGGCTTCGGTGTTGATCTTGGCGATCACCTGGTCAGAGGTGACGGTGCCGCCATCGGCCACCACCTGCTCAGCCAGCACGCCGGCCGCGGGGGCGGGCACTTCCAGCACCACTTTGTCGGTTTCGATTTCGATCAGGATTTCATCGGCGGCGACCAGCTCACCGGCTTTTTTCTTCCATTGCAACAGGGTGGCTTCGGCAACGGACTCGGACAGTTGCGGAACCTTGACTTCGACGATGGCCATTTTTCAGTTTTCCTTCAATTCGGTGTGCGACGTTGGCATGGCGCGGCACGTCCAACGGTGACGTGCGGGGCCATGCCGGTGCGGTTTACTTGGTGAGGATGAAGCCCTTGAGCTTGCCGAACGCCCCTTCGACCAGGGCCTTTTGCTGCTCTTGGTGCAGGTGCGAGTAGCCCACGGCGGGAGACGCCGAAGCCGCCCGGCCGGAGTAACCCAGCTTCTGACCATCCAACATGTTTTCGTGGATGTAGTGCTGCACGAAGAACCAGGCACCCTGGTTCTGCGGCTCGTCCTGGCACCACACCAGTTCGGTTGCGTTGGGGTACTTCTTCACCTCGGCGGCAAACGCCTTGTGCGGGAAGGGGTACAGCTGCTCGACGCGGATGATGGCCACGTCGTCGGCACCCTTTTCTTCGCGCTTCTTCACCAGGTCGTAGTACACCTTGCCGGAGCAGATGACCAGACGCTTGACCTTCTCGGCCTTCTTGTTGACCTCTTCCTTGGTCTCGGGAATGACGGTCTGGAACGAGCCACGGATGAACTCGGACAGCGGCGAGGTCGCGTCCTTGTTGCGCAGCAGCGACTTGGGCGTCATGATCACCAGCGGCTTGCGCAGGTTGCGCACCATCTGACGGCGCAACACGTGGAAGATCTGGCTGGCCGTGGTGGGCTGCACGATCTGCATGTTGGCGTCGGCCGCCAGCTGCATGAAGCGCTCCAGGCGAGCCGACGAGTGCTCAGGCCCCTGCCCTTCGTAGCCGTGCGGCAGCATCAGGGTGATGCCGTTGACACGCCCCCACTTCACTTCGCCCGAGGCGATGAACTGGTCGATCACCACCTGCGC
>DASUON010000264.1:0-7064 GCA_036276615.1 Burkholderiaceae bacterium | reverse complement strand
GTCGCACCCGGCGGCATCCACGCTGCACAAGCCCTTGGCGATGTTGCCCACGTAGACCACCGCATTGGGCACGCTCTGCCAGGCGTGGGGGTCGGTGGCTTCGTGGGCATGGCCGCCACCATGCTTGTGGCCATGTTCGTCGTCTTCGCCCTTTTGGGGCTTGATGCCCTGGCTCACGATCACCGGGGCTTTTTTCTGGTTGGCGGACTTGAGCAGGCGGCCCATCCAGCCCTCAAAACCCAGGCCGTTGGCAAACACCACCTGGGCCGCGCCCACGGTCTTGGCGTCGGTGGGTTTGGGCTGGAACACATGGGCGTCGCCGCCCGGGGCCACCAGCACGTCCACCTGCACCCGCTCGCCGCCCACCTGGCGCACCAGGTCACCCAGGATGCTGAAGCTGGCCACGGCCTTGACGGCGGGCGCGTCAGCCGCATGAGCGGGCAGGGCGGTCAAGGTGGTGAATGTGGACAGGGCGCAGCCCAGCACCGCCAAGGGCAGAGCGGACCGCCGTTTCAGGGACACAAACGCGGGTTGGTGCATGGAACGTTCCTCCAGAGGACAAAAAAAACCGGGGCGGGCCCGCACATCGGGCCCGTGAATCAGGCACGCAACTCAGGCACGAAGGTGCCGCGCGGGCTGGAGGCGGCTGCGCAGCACCCCAAACGGTCCGGCCACCAGCGAGGCCAGCATCAGCACCGACAGGGCCAGCACAATGGCGGGCCCGCTGGGCAGGTCGGCGTGGTAGGACACCAGCAGCCCGGCCACGCTGCCCACCAGGGCCAGCACGGCCGACAGGCCCAGCAGGGGGCGGATGTCGCGCACCCAGAACCGCGCCGCGGCCCCGGGCAGCACCACCAGGCCCACGGCCATCAGCGTGCCCAGCGCATGGAAGCCCGCCACCAGGTTGAGCACCAGCAGCACCAGAAAACCGTAGTGCGCCACCGGACTCCAGCCGCTGACCGAGCGCAGAAAGGCCGGGTCCAGGCACTCCAGCACCAGTGGGCGAAACAGCAGCAGCAGGGTGGCCACGGTCACCGTTGCCACGCCGCCCAGCAGCCACAGGGCCGCGTCGTCCAGGGCCAGCACGGTGCCGAACAGCACGTGCAGCAAGTCCACGTTGTTGCCCTTGGTGGAGACGATCAGCACGCCCAGCGACAGCGACAGCAGGTAGAACGCGGCCAGGCTGGTGTCTTCGCGCAGCACGGTGTGCCGGGCCACCAGGCCCGAGGCCACCGCCACAGCCACCCCGGCCAGCAGGCCGCCCACCGTCATGGCCCCCAGCGACAGGCCCGCGTACAGGTAGCCCACCGCCGCGCCGGGCAGGATGCCGTGGGCCATGGCGTCGCCCGTCAGGCTCATGCGCCGCAGCATCAAAAACACGCCCACCGGCGCGGCGCTGACGGACAGCAGCACGCAGCCCAGCAGGGCGTTTTGCATGAAGCCGAATTCCACAAAGGGCTGGACCAGCCAGCCCCACAGGCCCAGGGCCTCGGTCGGGTTGTCAGTGGGCATGGGTGTGTTCCGGGTGGTCGTGGTGGTGGGCGGTGGCGGGTTCTCCCGGCACGTCCGCCACGTCGCAGGCGGGGGCGTCCTCGTCAAAGGCTTCGTTCAGTTCGCGGGCGCGCTGCTGGTGGGCCTCGGTCAGCACCTGGGCGGTGGGGCCTGCGGCCACCAGCTCGCGGGCCAGCAGCCAGGTGGTGGGGAAGTGGGCCTGCACCAGGTCCATGTCGTGCAGCACGGCCAGCACGGTGCGGCCTTGGGCGTGCCAGCGCAACAGCAGTTGCATCAGGTCGCGCACGGTGCGGGTGTCCACGCCCACAAAGGGTTCGTCCAGCAGGATGACGGGCGCGTCTTGCAGCGACAACCGGGCAAACAAGGCCCGCTGAAACTGCCCGCCCGACAGCGTGGCAATGGTGCGGTGGCCAAAACCGCTCAGGCCCACGGCGTCCAGCGCGTGTTGCACCCGATGGTGCTGGGTGGCCGTCAGCCGCCCCAGGGCACCCACCTCGTGCCACAGGCCCATGGCCACCATGTCGGTCACGGTGATGGGAAAGCTGCGGTCCATTTCCGCCTGTTGGGGCAGGTAGGCCACCCGCAGGTCGGTGGCCGCCCGTCGGCCCCACAGGCGGGGTTGGCGCGTGGGCAACCCTTCCACATGCCCTTGCATGGGGCGCAGCAGCCCGGCCAGGGCCTTGACCAGGGTGGACTTGCCCGCACCGTTGGGCCCCACCACGGCCACCAGGGCACCTGCGGGAAGCTCCACACTCACGTGGTGCACCGCCGGGTGGCGCTCGTACCCCAGGGTGAGGTTGCGCAGGCGGATGTCAGGGGCGGGCGTTGCGGGTAACATGCGGGGCGTTGAACTATTGCAACTCAATTGCGTTGATGCGAGCGATCATATCGCAACCGTGTTGCATTAATAACGCGCCAAACCCTTTTGTCCATGACCGACGCTGAAGACCTGCTCCACACCCCGGTGCTGCCCGCACTGGATGCCTGGCTGGCCCAGGCCGGGCTGCGCCGCACCCGGGCCACCTTGGCGGTGGTGCAGCTGTTTGCGTCCGACGCCACCTGGTCGGCCACCCACGCCGAGGTGGAACAGGCCCTGCACGGCAAGGGCATGGAGGTCAACCGCGTCACGCTGTACCGCCTGCTCGACCGGCTGGCCCAGTCGGGCCTGCTGGTGCGCCACGCCGACAACCCCACGCGCACCTGGCGTTTTTCCCTGGCCGACGGTGTGCTGCAAGCCGCCCAACCCGGTGCCGCTGGCGCTGAGGGGGCCGCCGCCGTGGTGCCGCGCTTTGAGTGCGACGCCTGCCACCGCCAGTTCCGCCTGACCGACGCCAGCCCGCCCACGCAGGCCGTGGCCGAGCAGTTGCTGCAAGCCCTGGCCAGCCTGGGGCACCAGGGCCAACGGGTGGACCTGGCCGTGCACGGCACCTGTGCCGGCTGCGCCCAACCCGACGCCCCCGCGGCGTCCCCGGCCCCGTGATCCAGACCCACGGCTTGGCGGTGCAGCGCGCAGGGCAGACCCTGCGGTTTGCCGACGTGCAGGTGCAGCCCGGCGGTGTGCTGCTGCTGCGTGGCCCCTCGGGCAGTGGCAAGACCACCTGGCTGTCGCTGGTGGCCGGGCTGTTGCAGGCCGACCAGGGGCAACTGACGGTGGCGCAAACCCGCCTGGCGCCAGCAGACTCCACCCCCTTGCGCACCCAGGCCCAGCGCGACGCCTGGCGGGCCCGCCACATCGGCTGGTTGCCCCAGCGCCTGCACCTCAGCCCCGCGCTGACCGTGCAGGACAACCTGCGCCTGGCCTTCTGGGCGGCAGGTTGGCCGGTGGACGAGGCCCGCATCGCCCAACGCCTGTCGGCCCTGGGCGTCGCCGAACTGGCCGGGCGCAAGCCCCACACCCTGTCGGGCGGGCAGGCCCAGCGCGTGGCCTTGGCCCGCGCCACCCTGTTGCAGCCCCCGCTGCTGCTGGCCGACGAACCCACTGCCAGCCTGGACGACGAAGCCGCCCACCAGGCCATGGCCCTGCTGCTGGAGGCCGCCCAGACCACCGGGGCCACGCTGGTGGTGGCCACGCACGACGAGCGCATGGTGAGCGAGCTGGCCCGGCGTGCGGCATTGGGGTTATGTTCTTTGGATTTTTTGGTGCTCCAGCGCTTTTCTGCTGAGGAAAGTGCGCTATGAATTTGGTATCACTCTCCTGGCGTTATGCCTGGCACCGCCCGGTGTCGGTGGTGCTGAACGTGTTGCTGCTGGCGGTGGGGGTGGCGGCGTTGACGGTCATCCTGCTCACCCAGCAGCGCCTGAGCGACGCCTTGACCCGCGACGTGGCGGGCACCGACCTGGTGGTGGGCGCCAAAGGCAGCCCGCTGCAACTCATCCTGGCCGGGCTGTACCACCTGGACGTGCCGCCCGGCAACATCCCCCTGGCCGAGGCCCAGGCCCTGGTGCAGCGCCCGGAGGTGGCCGAGTGGGTGCCGCTGAGCCTGGGCGACAGCGTGGGCGGCCACCGCATCGTGGGCACCACACCCGCCTACCTGGACTGGTACGGGGCCGAGCTGGGCCTGGGCACGGTGTGGCACGCCCCCATGCAGGCGGTGCTGGGTGCCCGGGTGGCGCAAGAACTGGGGTTGCAGCTGGGCAGCCACTTCACGGGCCAGCACGGCCTGGCCGCGGGCGGGCACGCACATGGCCACCACCCCTACGAGGTGGTGGGCATCCTGGCCCCCACGGGCGGCGTGGTGGATGGCCTGGTGCTCACCGCCACCGAGTCGGTCTGGGCCGTGCACGAAGACGACACCGCGCTGGACGACGAGGACCGTGCCGCCCTGGAGGCCGAGCGCGAACTGACGCTGCTGCTCATCCGCTACCGCAGCCCGCTGGCGGCGGTGACCTTCCCACGCTGGGTCAATGCTGCCACCAACCTGCAGGCCGCCGCCCCGGCGCTGGAGCTGACGCGGCTGCTGCGCATGCTGGGTGTGGGCACCGACGTGCTGCGCATGCTGGGGGCCGCCTTGGTGGGCATGGCCGGTTTGAGTGTGTTCATGGCGCTGTGGCAGGCGGTGCGCGAGCGCCGGCCTGACCTGGCCTTGCTGCGCATGCTGGGCGCGCCGCCCTGGCGTTTGGCGGGGCTGTTGTTGGCCGAGTCGCTGTGGCTGGCCACCCTGGGTGGCGTGCTGGGGGTGTTGGGCGGCTGGGGCGCCACGGTGGCGGTGGCGCATTGGCTGGCCGCCGATGCGTCGGCCCTGGTGCTGGGTGGCATGCCGTGGGCGGTGGTCTGGCCGGTGCCTGTGCTGGTGCTGGGCGTGGCGGTGCTGGCGGCGGCCTTGCCCGCGTGGTCGGCCTACCGCAGCGACGTGGTGCCCCTGCTCGACGCCTGATTTTTTCAACTTTCAAGGACGAACCATGTCGGCTGTTTCACCTCCTCCCCTCCTGTCGCTTGGAAACTCCGCCCATCGGGCAGGGTGCCGTTGGGCCGCTCGGTTTGGTGCTGCGGTGCTGCTGGCCGTCGGGGGCATGGTGGGGTCTGGCGCATTCGCCGCCAGCACCCACTCCGACAAGGAGCGGGCCGAAGACGTGACCCGCCACAAGGCCATGGCCGCCGCGCACGAGGCCGCTGCCCGTTGCCTGGAGGCCGGCAAGGACGAAAACCAATGCCTGAGCGAGCTTCAAGCCGCCTGCAAGGGGCTGGGCATTGGCAAATACTGCGGCATGAAGCATGTGCACTGACGCGGTGTTTGAGCGTCTCCCGGGGTGTCGGGTGTGGGGCCGCGGGCTGCTGTGCGCCGCGCTGCTGGGGTGCGCCGCTGGGGGTGCACTGGCGCAGACCCCGCCCAAACCGATGCTGTCGTCCCCGCTGCCGCCGGGGGCCATGGCGGGCAGCGGACCCGGGGTGCACAGCCCCAACAGCCCCTTTGCCGTGTTGCCCGTGCGTGACGACGTGGTGCCGTGGTCCACGCTCACCCAGGTGAGCCTGAAGAAAGTCGGCAAGCGCCTGCTCCCCGACTTTCCGGCCAATGTGCGTGCCCTGCACGGCACCACGGTGAGGGTGCAGGGTTTCATGACACCGCTGGCCCCGGGGGAGAAGCAGTCGAACTTCTTGCTGTCGTCGGTTCCGCTGACCTGCGCCTTCTGCACCCCGGGCGGGCCGGAGAGCATGGTGGAGGTCAAGACCCGTCGTGCCGTGCGTTACAGCATGGAGGGCGTGGTGGTGGAAGGGCGTTTGCAGGTGCTGGAGGACGACCCCCAGGGCCTGTTCTACCGCCTCACTGACGGCGTGCAGGTTCCATGAACTGGCAGGCCGCGCAACCCGTGTGGGCCGCCCTGGCCCCGGTGTTTTTGCTGATCGGCGCAGGTGTGCTGGCGGGGCGAACGGGCTGGGTGCGACAGGCGGCGGTCACCGACCTGTCCAACCTGACCTTCATGCTGCTGATCCCGGCCTTGCTGTTTCGCACCATGAGCGCGGTGCATGTGGAGCAGTTGGACCTGCGCCCCATTGCTGCCTACTTTCCGGCGGCGCTGGGGCTGTTTGGTGTGTTGGTGGGCGTGTTCGGTTTTCACGCGCGGGGCGTGGTGATGGCGCTGGGGGGCATTTTTTCCAACATGGTGATGATCGGCATCACCCTGGTGGAGCTGGCCTACGGCAAGGCGGGACTGGTGACGCTGCTCACGCTGGTGGCCGTGCATGCGCTCATCCTGCTGACCGTCTCCACCGTGGTGCTGGAGCTGGCGGTGGCCCGCGAACGTGGTGCGCCGACACACCCAGGGGTGGGGCGGTTGCCGCCGCTGCTGCGGGCGGCCGGGCGGGCCTTGCGAGGCGCGGTGCTGCACCCCATCCCGCTGCCCATCATGGCGGGGCTGCTGTTTGCGCAGACGGGTTGGGCTTTGCCCGCCGTGGTTGACAAGCCCTTGGCCTTGCTGGGCAATGCGTTCGGGCCGCTGTCGCTGGTGCTGGTGGGCGTGACATTGGCCCGCAGCCCCTTGGGAGACCACTGGCGGGATGCCCTGCTCATCAGCCTGTGCAAAAACGTGGCGCTGCCGCTGTTGGTGGGCGGTGTGGCCTGGTTCAGCGGCATCCAGGGCCTGCCCTGGGTGGTGATGGTGGTGGCCGCCGCCTTGCCCGTGGGGGCCAACGTGTTTTTGTTCTCTCAGCGCTACAACGTGGCGCACGCGCTGGTGACGGCGGGCATTGGCCTGTCCACCCTGCTGGCCTTGGTCACGCTCAGCGCCGTCATGCTCATTGCAGGTTGGATCACGGGCTGACGGGTTGGCTGATGGTGCGGGCCTGCGCCACTTGGTGCTCGAAATACCGCTGGAAGCTGAACGCCAGGGTGCTCATGAAGGCGATGGTGCCGCCCAGCATGGCGGCGATCAGCACGGCGATGGTCAGCGGGGTGGTCCATCCCGCGGGGTGGTCGGGCGGGGAGCCCGGGTTGTGGCGGGTGTTCCACTTTTCCTTGGGCGTGAGGGCATAGACCACGGCAAACAGCCCGCCCACCGCCAGGGTGGCCCCCAGCAGCGGAATCAGCACCCAGGACAGCGGGTCGTCCTGACCCAGT
>DASUON010000263.1:0-9557 GCA_036276615.1 Burkholderiaceae bacterium | reverse complement strand
GGCGCTCGAACAGGGTGAGCCCGCTCATGCCCGGCATGCGCACGTCGAGCAACAGGCAGCAGGCTTCGTGGGGGGACGACTGCCAGATGGGGTCGAGCAGGAACGCCTCGGCGCTGTCGAAGGTGTCGGACAGCAGGCGACGGGTGCGCAGCAGCCAGGACAGGGCGTCGCGCACGCCGACGTCGTCGTCCACGATGAACACTTTGTGGTGCAGCGGATGTTGTGCCATGGTGACGCCCATTATGGTTGGGCTGCTCTGGTTTCGGAAGCGGTGGGCAGCGTGAAGCGGAACACCGTGCCGCAGGGTTGGGCCGGTTCGTGCGTGAGTTGTCCGCCATGTTGTTCCACCACGGTGCGGCACAGGCTCAGGCCCAGGCCCATGCCTTCGGCCTTGGTGGTGAAGAAGGGCGTGAACAGCTTGGAGGCCACGTCGTCGGGCAGGCCGCTGCCGTGGTCGGTGACGCTGAACATCAGCCAGGCCCGCCCATCCTGAACCGCGGTGGGGCGCACCGCCAGGCTCAGCACCCGCAGGCCCGACGCCACCGAGGGCTGACCCTGGGGCATGGCCTGCATGCCGTTGCGGGCCAGGTTGAGCAGCACCTGTTCGATCATGGTGCGGTCGCACAGGGCGGGGGGGCAATTGGGGGGCACGTCCACGGCCAACTGGATGTTTTCGCGGCGCGCCTGCAAACCCACCAGCGGCAGGATGGCGGCCAGCAGGCTGTCCACCGCCACCTGTTCCCGCACCAGCTCCTGCTGCCGGTCGCGGCGGCGGACAAAGTCGCCCACGCTGCGGATGACGCGGGCCGCCCGGTCGGCCTGGGTCTGGATGCGCACCAGGGCCTCGGCCACCTCGCGCACCGGCGTGTTGCCAGGTTGGTGGGAGGTTTCGGCGTCCAGCAGGTTCAGCGAGCCGGTGGCGTAGCTGGAAATGGCCGACAGGGGTTGGTTGAGTTCGTGGCTCAGCAGCGAGGCCATTTCGCCCACGGTGGCCAGGCGGGCCGTGGCTTGCAGGCGGTCTTCGCTGGCGCGGGAGAGGGCTTCGACGCGGCGTTGTTCGGTCAGGTCCAGGATGGCGCTCATCCAGCCCGTCTGGACGCCTTGGGCGTTGAGCAGCGGGGCCTCGATGATGAGCACCGGAAAGCGCGTGCCGTCGCGCCGCATGAACATGGATTCGTAGCCTTCCCGCGGCAGGGTCTGCCCGGCCAGGCGGATGGCCTGGCGGCGCTGGTATTCGTCCACCATTTCGGGCGGCCAGTAGGGAAAGGGCATGCTGGCACCCAACAGCTCGTCGGCGCTGCGGTCCACCATCTGGCAGAACGCCGGGTTGACGTAGGTGATGCGCCCTTGCAGGTCCCGCGCCCGCAGGCCGGTGACCAGCGAGTTTTCCATGGCGGTGCGGAAGGTGAGGGCCTCGGCCAGTTGCTTTTCCACCCGCACACGCCGCCGCATGTCGCGCCCCAGCAGGCTCACCACCCCCAGCAGCAGCGCCGACAGGGCTGCCACCAGGCCAGTGACGCCGCTGGAGGCAATGTCAAAGCGGGCCTTGGGGCTTTCCAGTCGCAGCATCATCACCGTGCCCGGCAGTTCCAGCAGCTGTTCGGTCACCCATGCAGGCCCGGGGGGGCGTGCGCCGATGATGGCCAGCCGGGTGCCATCCACTTCCGTCAGGGCCACGCCGCGGCCTCGCACGGCGGTGCGTTCCAGCAGTTCGGTCAACAGGCCGTGCAGCGTGTAGGTGGCCACCAGGTAGCTGCCGACGTCGCCGTGTGATGCCTGGGGCATGCACATGTCGATCAACTCCAGGCCATGTCCCTCCCCGTCGGGCAGGAAGTAGCTGGAGGAGTACGCCGGGGCGCTGGTGCGACGGGCATGGGCACAGGTGCTGGTCACGTCCTGGGTGCGTTCGATGCGGTGGCGGCGGAGGCTGTTGTTGGCGTGAAAAGGGCTGGTTCTGGAGGCCAGCACCCGCATGGCGCTGTCGCGCCATTCCAGCTGCACCATTTCCCGGTTCTGCTCCAGGATTTCCAGCGCCGGACCCGACCAGGCCCCGGGGCTGGTGTTGAGGTCGTGCAGGGCTTGCAGCGTTTGGATGTTGCGGTTCAGGCCGGTGCGGATGTCGCTGACCAGCGTGGCCGTTTCCTGCAGCAGCTGCTGCTGGATGTGGCTTTCCTGGAACCGCCGGGCCAGCACGATGGCGGTGCCCACCAGGCCCAGCAGCAAGGCCACCATGGCCGTCCACAGCAGCCGTCGGCGCAGTTGGCCGCGACGTTCCATCCCGCCCATGGGCGGGTGGATCACCGGCGAGACCGGGTCGGTGGTCGGGGGTGTCGGGGTCACCTGAGCCTGCTGCGCGGTGTCAGAACACGCGGTGTTGGAGGGCGGGCAGGTCGCTGCGGGTCTGGGCCAGCACGGCGCGGTCCAGGTCGGCCAGCACCACACCCGCGCCCGGCCCTTGCAGCGCAAGCACTTGGCCCCAAGGGTCGATCACCAGGCTGTGGCCCCAGGTGCGCCGCCCGTTGGCGTGCAGGCCACCTTGGGCGCTGGCCAGCACAAAGGCCTGGTTTTCGATGGCGCGTGCACGCAGCAGCACCTCCCAGTGCGCCTGGCCCGTGGTGTGGGTGAAGGCGGCGGGCACCAGCAGCAGGTCGGCCTGCAGCTGTCGGAACAGCTCGGGAAAGCGCAGGTCGTAACACACGCTCAGGCCCACCGTCAGCGGGGCCAGGCCGTCGCGGGGTGTCCATTGGAAGGTGACGGGGCGCTGCCCGGGGACCAGCACCGCGGCCTCGTCGTAACGCTCGCGGCCATTGTCGAAACGGAACAGGTGGATCTTGTCGTACCGCGCCACACACTCGCCTTGCGGGTTGAACACCAGGGTGGTGTTGGCCACGTGGGTGGGGCGGTCGGTGGCCATGGGCAAGGTGCCGCCCACCACCCACAGGCCCAGCTCACGCGCCGCCGTGCGCAGCATGGACTGGATGGGGCCTTGGCCGGGTTGTTCGGCCCAGGCCAGCTTGTCGGCGTCGCGCTGGCCCATCAGGCAGAAATACTCGGGCAGCACGGCCAGCTCGGCACCTTGCGCGGCGGCCTGGGCCAGCAGGGTGCGGGCCTGGGCCAGGTTGTCGTGCACGTCGGTGCCCGACACCATCTGGATGGCAGCAACACGGGGGTTCATGGGCGGTCTCCTGGGTTCATGGGGGGGTGGGGGCAGCATCGGGCACGTCCTTCACACGGTCCACCACCGGATCGGCCCAGGGGCCGTGGATGCGGAACGTCTGCGTGGAGGCCTGGATCAGCGGCTGGCGGATGATGGCCTGGGCCAGGAAGGTGCCCAGGCCGATGGCGGGGTTGATGACGGTGGCGATCAACGACGCCGTGCCCGCATTCAGCTCGGGCACCACCACGGCCCGGATGTCCTGGGTTTCGCTGCCGATGTCGGCCGACCCCTCCAGCAGCACCGCGGCGCTGGGGCCTTTCATTTGGAGGTTGTTGGTGCGGGCCACGCCGCGCTCCACCTGGGCGTCGCCGCGCACGAAGTCGAAGGCAAAGCCCTGCGAGAACACGTCGCGGAAATCCAGGGCCAGGCGGCGCGGCAGCGATTGCAGGCTCAGCACCCCCAGCAGCTTGGCAATGCCGGGGTCGGCCTTGAGGAACTGGCCGCTGGTGAGGTCGATGTGCAGCTGGCCCGTCAGGCTGGGCGTGTGCAGCGCATAGGGCATGCCCAGCCAGGCCAACTGGCCGGTGAGCTGCCCCTTGCCGCCGCGCACCACGTGGGTCATGCCAAAGCGGTTGAGCAAGGCGCCGGCGTCGTGGATGTCCAGCACCAGGTTGAGGGCGGTGCGCCGCGGGGCCTGGCTGGAGGCTTCGGGGCTGCTGGCGCCCACCGTCACCCAGTTGCCCGAGCCGCTGAGTTCGGCTTCCGGGAGCTTGAGGCTGAAGTGGTGCAGCCGCCATTCGTTGGCGTTGCGCTCCGTGGTGCGGTTGACGGCTTGCAGGGACAGGGCGCCCAACGCCCGTCCATCCACCTCCAGGGCCGCCACTTCCACGTCCAGCGTCGGCAGCCCGTGCGAGGGCGGTGTGGGGGCGGGGGCGGCGGCGCTTTCGGTGCCCGGTTGGTTTTGCAGTTGCAAGCGCTTGAGGCGGGCATGCAGTTGCCCGCTGCTGCGGGCGGGGGCATCGCGGCCGGGTGGGCGGTAGTCAAACTGCCCTTCCAGTTCGCGGGCCTGCACCTGCCCGGACCATTGGTCGTCGCGGCGGCGGGCGGTGGCTTTCAGCTGGGTCAGTGTTTTGCCCCCGGTCGTCAGTCGGGGGGTTTGCAGCTGGACCTGGTCGACCGACAGGCCGCTGTCGGGGTCACTTCGGCTGCCGGATGTCGGGGGCGCCTGGGGCTGGCTCAGCGCGGCATCCCAGGCATCGGCGTCCAACTCAGGCAGGTTCAGCCGAGCCGACACGCCCGCGCTGGGCAAGGCCACGGGGTTGGCGACTTCCGTGGCGCCCACCGCCACCACGCCGCGCCAGGGCGCCGTGGCCTGGGGTGTCGCGGGCCGTTGCAGGCGCAGGGCCAGCAAGGGGGCTTCGGGGGTGGTCAGGTCCACCTGCAGCAGTTCCTGTGGGCCGGTGTTGGCGGCGGGCGGCGGTTGCAGGCTGTTGCGGTAGCTCAGGGGCCAGGCCTGCCCTGCGGGTTTGGACAGGGGCGCGGGCAGGTTCACCTGAACGCCTTGCAGGGCCGTCTGCACGGCCCATTCGGGGCCCAGCGGCCCCCATTGGAGCTGGATCTGGTAGGGCGCACTCCCTTGGGCGTGTCGGGCCAGCTGCGCCGCCGGGCCCAGCTGGGGCATTTGCCGCAGCCCTTCGGCGGTGGCGGTGCCTTGGCCCTGGAATTTCAGCAGGCCTTCGGGGTCGGCGTCCCGCATGCCACCCGAGAACTGCAAATCCCCCCCGGCCACCCGGGCGCTGGCCTGCACCACCTGAAAACCCTTGTCTGAAAACTCCACCACGCCGCGGGTTCGCGCCAGCAGCGGGGCGTTGCGGCTCACCTGCAGGTCGTTGCCGGGCAGGGTGACCGTGCCCTTGACCGAGGTTTGCGCCAGGTGGGCCACCGGCAGCTTGAGCCCGAACTGCACCACCGCCGGACCGCTGCCCTTGGCGTCGTTCAAGGCCTTTTGGGTCATGTCGGCCAAGGGGCTGCGGCGCACCACGCCCAGGGCGTCGGCCAAGGGGCCTTCGATCTGGGCGTTCACCTCCACCACGGCCTTGTCGGACAGTTCGGCAATGCGGGCGCTGGCCCGGGTGACCTTGAGGCCCGGGGCATCGGCCACCGAGCCGCGGGCCACCTGCAGCGACATGCTGCTGCGCGAAAACACCAACTCACCTTCCAGCTGCCGCAGCGCGGGCCATTTGAGGGAGGCTTCGGGTTGCCAGCCCGGGGGCACAAAGGCGTAGTCCACGCGGTTGACCTTGGCGGTGATGCGGAAGTCGCCGGTGGCCGGGTCGTCAAAGGGCATGTCCCACAGGTCGCCGTGAACATGGAAGCGCACGTCGTGCGACTCGCCACCCACAATGGCCTCGCGCACGTAACGCCGTGCGTCCTGGGTCACCACCAGGGGCAGGTAGCGGTGCACCCGGTCTCCTTTGGCACGCGAAAGCGACCCGTCCAGCTGCAGCACCCCGGGAAAGCGGTCGCGGGCCGAACTGGTGTCGGGGTTGCTGGTGCGCCACTGGCCACTGGCTTGGCCCTGGACGTCGGCGTTGCTGAACTTGACGTTCTGGATTTGGGCCTGGATGTCGCTGCCCTGCAGGGTCCAGCGCAGGTCGGCGGTCAGCCGGTCCATGGGCACGGTGGGGTCTTCGAACACGCCGGGGAACACCAGTTCGCCGTGTTCCACGTCCAGCTTGGCTTGCCCGCCCTGCTGGTCGAACTGGAAGTCGACCGCCGCGCCGCTGAACCCGGGGCGGCGGGGTTTGGGGCTGAGGGGGTGGCCGGGTGGCGGGTTCAAGGCGGCGGCCAGGGACAGGCCGCTGCCTTTGCCCTTGGCGCTGTAGCGGTCCCAGGCCTGCTGGTTGCCGTGCCAGTTCAAGGTCAGGGTGTCCAGTTGCCCGGCGGGTTGCAGGGAGGTCAGCTGGCTCAGCACCTCGGGCGGCAGGGGCAGGGCGGTGGCCAGTTCGCTCAGGGCCCGCAAATCCAGCCGTCCGGCACTCAGCTCACCCCGGCCGGTGCCGGTGGGGTCGGTCTGACGGTCGTCGTCGGGGTGCCAGGAGGCGCGCAGGCGATCCGGCTGCCAGCGGGTGCCCGAGGCGGTCTCGAACGCCATCTGGGGGGCGGACAGTTCCCAGCCACCCCGCTGGTGGGTGAGCTCCACGCGGCCTTCGAAGGTCTTGAGTGACAGGGGCTGCTGGGTCTGCGCAAAGCGGGCCTGGACATCGGTCAGCGCCAGGTCCAGCGTGGTGCTGACCAGTTGCCCCCCGTCCACGTCCACCCACCAACGCAGGGCGCCGTGTCCTTCCTGCACCGACAGCCCCAGGGAGGACGTGAGGTGCACCGGGGCGGCGAGCCGGGCCAGGTCCACCGACGGCATGTGGGTGTAGGCCGTGCCGCGCCACTCGCCCACCCGCCCCGGGTGCAGCGAAAACAGCGGGGAACGAAACGCGCCCATGAGGGTGAAACGGCCTGACAGGCCTTCTGCGGGTGTGGCATCGAGTCGCAACAGGTGGCGGCGGCCCGGGTTGCGAACCACCAGGTCCACCTGTTCCAGCGTCACGGGCGGCTGGTGGTGAAGCTCGTCGGTCCAGCGCACGGTGCCGCCGCGCAAGGCGAATTCGGTCTGGGCAAAAAACCAGTCGGCGGCGGCGTTGGGCGCATTCTGGTCGTCGGTGGTGGCCATCAGGTCCAGGCCCGCCACCTCGATGTGACCATCGGTGCGCCGTCGGACATCCAGCTCGGGTTGGTCGATGTAGATCTGTTCGAATCCCATGCGCCACAGCGAGGGCACCGACACCGCGGTGAGCACCCGCTTGAGCACCAGGGCGTCGCGCCCCTGGGGGTCCACCAGGCGCACATCGGACAGTTCAAACGAGGGAATCCAGCCCTGGCTGTGGGCCTGGATGTGGCCGATGCGCACCGGTATCCCGGTTGCCCGTGTGGCCAGCACTTCCAGGTCGGGAAGCCACTGGGCGATTCGCGGCACAATGATTCCGTGGATCGCGCCCAGCGTGAGCCCCGCCAGCAACCAGCCCGCAGCCACCAGCCACAACATGGCTTTGGCCAGGGCGGCGCCCCATGCAAGGAGGCGGTAAGGGGCGGGGAACAAACGGCTCATCGATGCACAAATTATCGCCTTCTGTCCGCGTTGCCCGACTTTCTTGCCCGAGACCTCCCGGATGTCCGTGCCCCATCAGCCTTGTGTTGAATCTGTCCCGGCGGCCTCCCTGGCCTCCGGCCCCTTGTCCGAGCACTCTCGTTTGGTGCAGCGCGTGCACCGGCGGTACGCCGATTGGCTGACGCTGCTGCCCGAAGGTCCCCCCACCCGCGAAACCCTCGGCCAGGCCCTGGAGGCCTTGCAGGCCCGCGGGCTGGCGCTGGGGGCTGCGCTTCGGGTCACCCGGCAGCTGCTGATGGCTCGGCTGGCCGTGCTGGACTGCGACCGGCAGGCCGATTTGGCCGTGGTCACCCGCGGGGTGACCGAATTGGCCGAGCTGGCGCTGGATGCGGCAGTCACCCATGCCAAGGCCACCCTCGACGAGCTGCATGGTGCGCCCCTGCGGCCCACCAGCGGAGTGGACGGCGGCAGCGCGGTGGCCCAGGTGTGGGTGATGGGCATGGGCAAGCTGGGCGCCCGCGAGCTGAACGTGTCCAGCGACATCGACCTCATCTACGTCTACGACCACGACGGCGAAACCGCGGGCAACGCCCAGGGGCGCTCGCGCATTTCCAACCACGAGTACTTTGGCAAGCTGGTGCGGCATGTGCAGCAGCTCATTGGCGAGACCACCGAGCACGGCTTTGTGTTCCGGGTGGACCTGGCGTTGCGCCCCAATGGCAATTCCGGCCCGCCCGCCGTGTCGCTGGGGGCGTTGGAAGAGTATTTCCAGGTGCAGGGGCGGGAGTGGGAGCGGTTTGCCTGGCTCAAGAGCCGTGTGGTGGCCCCCACGGCCAGCGTGGCCGATGGCAGCGCCCAGGCCTTGCGTGGCGTGGTGCTGCCCTTCGTGTTCCGGCGCTACCTCGACTACAACGTGTTCGACGCGCTGCGCACCCTGCACCGCCAGATCCGCGACCACGCCAGCAAGCGGGCCGCGGGGCACCCGGAGCGGGCCAACGACGTGAAGCTGTCGCGCGGGGGCATCCGGGAAATCGAATTCACCGTGCAACTGCTCCAGGTGGTGCGGGGTGGGCAGTTCCCCGAGCTGCGCACCCGCCCCACGCTGGACGCGCTGGCCCGCATCACCAAGGCCGGACTCATGCCGCCGCAGACCGCCGCGGCCCTGGCCGACGCCTACCGCTTTCTGCGCCGGGTGGAGCACCGCATCCAGTACCTGGACGATCAGCAGACCCACCTGCTGCCCACCCGCGACGACGACCTGGCCTGGGTGGCCCGCTCCCTGGGTTTTGACGGTGTGTGCCCCTTCCTGCATGCGCTGGACGCCCACCGCGAGGTGGTGGCGCAAGAATTCGATACTTTGCTGGGTGCGCCCACCCCCGGGTGCCGGGGCAAGGGGTGCGCCGGGCGTGCCGACCCACCGGAGTCCGACCTGGCGGCCTTGCTGCCCGGCTTGCCCCCAGCGTTTGCCGAGCGCGTGGCCACCTGGAGCACCCACCCGCGTGTGCTGGCCTTGCGTGACGACGCCCGCCAGCGGCTGGTTCGCCTGGTGCAGCGCACCGCGGCCTGGCTGGACGAGGGCCGCTGCAACGAGGCCGCCACCCTGCGCATGGCCGACTGGATCGAGCCCCTGTTGCGCCGCGAAAGCTACCTGGCGCTGCTGCAAGAGCGCCCGTCGGTGCACGAGCGTCTCCTGCGCCTGTTGGGGGCGGCCCGTTGGCCCGCCAAGTACCTGCTGGCGCACCCCGGCGTGATCGACGAGCTGGCTGGGCGCGAGCTGTTCCAGGAGCGCTTTGATGCCCGCCAGTTCGAGGACGACCTGGCCTCCCGGCTGGCCGCGCTGCGCTCCACCGGTGAAGACGACGAGGAAAGCCTGCTCAACCTGCTGCGCCGCGCACACCATGCCGAGGTGTTCCGCACCCTGGCC
This sequence comes from Burkholderiaceae bacterium, assembly GCA_036276615.1. Lineage (GTDB taxonomy): Bacteria > Pseudomonadota > Gammaproteobacteria > Burkholderiales > Burkholderiaceae_C > UBA2334. Next base: position 317 of record DASUON010000263.1, on the reverse strand, counting down.
CGAGATGTCGAGGGGGTGTTGACCGTGGAGCAGGTGGCCGACGACCTGAGTGCCCTGGCCGATTCGGTGCTGCGGGTCACCGTGCAGTGGTGTTGGCAGCGGCTGAAGCAGCGCCACCGCGAGTACCCGTCGGTGGCCATCATCGGTTACGGCAAGCTGGGCGGAAAGGAGCTGGGTTACGGCAGCGACCTGGACATCGTGTTCGTGTACGACGACGACCACCCGGACGCCCCGGACACCTACGCCCAACTCATCCGCAAGCTCATCAACTGGCTCACAGTGCGAACCGGCGAAGGCGATCTGTACGAAATCGACAC
>DASUON010000262.1:0-7561 GCA_036276615.1 Burkholderiaceae bacterium | reverse complement strand
CCGATGGCGAAGGCGGGGCCGACATCTTCGGCGACGGCGACGCCGGGGGCGAAAAGGACGCCTTGTACGACCAGGCTGTGGCCATCGTGCTGCAGGACCGCAAGGCCAGCATCAGCTACGTGCAGCGCAAACTGAAAATTGGCTACAACCGCGCCGCGCGCTTGCTGGAAGACATGGAGAACGCGGGTCTGGTGAGTGCGCTCACCACCAGCGGCCAGCGCGACATTCTGGTGGCCCCGCGTGGGGATTGACGCAGGCCTTGGGTTTACACCGGCTTACACCTCGGGGCTTCGGCCCGGAACCCTGGGCCGGGTCAACGTCTCAGACTAGCCATGAAAACATTGAAATTGCTGTGCTGTTCGGTTGTGCTGGTGGCGGGGGTGCCCGCCTGGGCCGACGGCCTGGGTGACCTGGAGGCCTTTCTGCGCCAGACCCAACAGGGCAAAACCACGTTCAACCAGGTGGTGACGGCGCCGCAGAAGGCTGGCGAGACCGCGCGCAGCAAGCGCAGCAGCGGCACGTTTGAGTTCCAGCGGCCGAACCGCTTCCGTTTTGACTACACCCAGCCGTTCGAGCAGACCATTGTGGCCGACGGGCAAACCCTGTGGCTGTACGACGCCGACCTGAACCAGGTGACGGCGCGCAAACAGCAGGAGGTGCTGGGCAACACCCCGGCGGCCCTGATCGCCTCGGCGCCCGATTTGAGCGGCCTCAAGGGGGTGTTCACCTTGAGCAATGCGCCCGACGCCGCTGGCCAGCAATGGGTGCTGGCCGAGCCCAAGACACAGGACGGCCAGTTGCAGTCGATTCGTCTGGGTTTTCGCAGCGGGCAACTGGCCACGCTGGAGATGTTGGACAGCTTTGGCCAGCGTTCGGTCATGAGCTTTGGCGCCTTCAACGGCCAACCCGGTTTCAAGCCAGGGCACTTCCAGTTCAAGCCGCCCGCCGGGGCGGACGTGCTGCGGCCCTGAGGCGGTCGTTGCGCGTGGTCGCCCCCCATCCTGGGGGCGTTGGATTGGGGGCTGCAAGAATAAATTAGCTTGTATATACTAGATTGGCTTTCGGCCTCTGCAGCACCGGTGCGGCATGAGCCCCAAAGAGCCTCTAGGAGACAACATGGCTGATCAAACCGTGGATGCGATGACATCCAACTTCTTGCAGGCGGCAATCTTGTCGCTGCGACAAAACGTTGTGCCTGCGCTGTCCGACCCCAGTGCACGCATCCATGCGGATCTGGTGACCCGTGTTCTGTACATGCTGCACAGCCGCTTTTCACGCCGGGGTGGGGACTTGCAGCAGCTCATTGCGCAAACGCAATCCCAACTGGACGAGGCTGGCAAGCTGTTGGGGCTGGCGCCCGCGGCACCGGCAGCCCAAGCGGTGGGCGGTTTTTCGCAGATCGAGCAACTGGAGCAAGCACTGCTGGCGCTGGAGATGCGCTTGAACGGCTTGATGCCGCAGTTGATTGCCTTGGCCGGCGGCGATTCGCCGTTGCGTCCGCAAGCGGTGGCGCTGCTGCGGCGGGTGGTGCAGGAGCAAGAGCAGTTCCTGGCGGCCCAGGACCCGGACATCCTCAAAGGGGGTTACGTGTGCTACCAGGGTGGCCGCATTGAAGAGGAACGCCTGGTGGCGCGCCCGGCGCTGTACGGCGCGGAAGTCACCGAAGCCTCGTTGACCCAGCACCTGCAAGGCCGGTTCCCGGGGTGCCGGGTGGAGCAGCTGTCCGTCATGGCGGGTGGTTTCTCCAAGACCACCCTGTTCTTCACGCTGGTCCACGCGTCGGGCGAGCGGGAGTCGTTGGTGATCCGCAAGGACCTGCCGGTCGATTACATCGCTTCGGTGGCTGACGAGTTTCCGTTGCTGCAAAAAATCCATGCCGCGGGCTTTCCTGTGGCCGAGCCGCGCTGGCTGGAGGACGACCCGGTGCCGTTTGGTGGCCGTTTCATGGTGTCGCGGCGCGTGGGGGGCTCCACCGATGTGTCGCGCTGGGCCGCCGACCCCAGCATGGTGGAAAACTTTGCACGGCAGATGGCTGCGGTGATGGGCCGTTTGCATGCCCTCAAACTGAACCAGGTGGGTTACGGGGCCGAGATTGCCAGCCAGTCGGCCGGCGAGCTGATGAAGGCCGAGCTGGAGCGTTGGCACCAGGTGCTGTTGTCCGAGCGCCGGGAGGGGCATCCGATCGAAGAGCTGGCGATGAACTGGCTCAAGGCCAACATTCCGGCCACGCTGTTTGCGCGCCAGGGGGTGCTGGTCCATGGCGACCTCGGGTTCCACAACCTGATGATAGCCAACGGCCACGTGTCGGCGCTGCTGGATTGGGAGTTCTCGCACCCGGGTGACCAGGTGGAGGACTTGGTCTACACCAAGCCGTTCATCGAGAAGGTGATGGGCTGGGACACGTTCAAGGCGTACTACGCCGAGCACACCGGCGTGACGTGCACCCCCGAAGAAGAGTTTTTCTACGAAGTGTGGGCCAAGACACGCAACACCATTGGCGGCGTGAAGGGGGCGGCGTTGTTTGCAACGGCGGTGCCGACCGAGATCAAGTTTGCCGTCAGTGGCAGCATCCTGGCCCGTTACCTTGGGTTGGAAGCGGGACACATGGTGCTGGAGAGCCTGGGCACCGAGTGAGCGGTCAGCGCCTCTGCGTGTGCTGGATGTAGTCGCTCCAGAAGGCTTCCTGGCAGTCCCCGTAGGTCACGAGGCCTTCGCATTCCCAGCGCATCAGCGGGTGGTGCTGGTAGGCGTTCGGCCAGACGGGGCAGGAGCCGTTGGCGGCGATCAGGGTGCCGCGCACGCTGACTTGGCGATCGAATTCGTCCACGACGGAAAATTCGACCTCCATGGGCAAGAAGGTGGTGGGCGCGCGCTGGACCCGCTTCTGGGCGCGCACCACGCGGCCCAGTTTTCCATCCCGGTGCAGCCAGGCGCCGCTCAGGGTCTGGTCGTCGGGAATGGCGAACGGTGTGCCTTGCAGTTCCGGGTTCTGGCTGGCCTGGTCCATCATGCAGCAGGAGACGGCGAAGTCTGGGCTGAACACCGCCGTCATCCACGACATGGGGGGCAGCGGCATGTGCCGTTCGGGCCGGGGCTTGCCCCAGGAGCGGTCCCGGACGTTGTAGCAATCCACTTCGTAGCGTTGGCCGCGCAGCAGCAATTCGCCGGTCACGTGCATGGCTTGTTCGAAATGGTTGCCGTCGGCAAACATCACCGGGGGCAGCAGGCCTTCGAATTGCAGGTTGACGGCGTTGTGCTGGGCCGGGTTGTCGTAGCTCAGGTGCAGCCGCTTCAAGGGCTCAATGATTTTGACCCCGTAGCCGTGTTCCAGGCGGTATTCGTGCAGGTCGCCGTTCAAGGGGGCGTCGCTCATGAAGTTGCGGTAATCGTGCAACTCGGAGAACTGCGCGACCGGCTTGATGCCTTGAAACACCATCAGGCCCCCGCTGACCAGTTTCAACCGGGGGTGGTGCCACAGGTAGCACAGCGCATGGATCTGGGCTTCGGGCACGCTGAACCCGAAATACTGGGTTTCCGTGACGGAGTTGTCCTGCACCAGGGCGTTGCGCTCGGGGTGCAGCAGTTCGTCGTGGGCCGAGATGGTGGTGAACCCGGGGTTGGGGGTCAAAAAGAAGGGTTTGTCGTTGTTGGCCATGGCATTCAACCTTGGGGGCGCCATCCGGTGGGCTGGCTTCAATAGGTTGAGTGTACTAAATATTGCGCGGATCTGTGGAGCCCGCGTGAGGCCGGAAACCCGCTGCCGGTGGCTCAGGGGGCTTTTTTGGTTTGCCGGTGGGCAACTTCAGTGGGACTTGCAGACCAGTGCCAGGTGTTCCACCACCGGCGGCTGGACAAAGAACGGGCCGACGATGGCGCGCCACTGGGTGAACGCTTCCGACTGGCGGAAACCCACGGTGTGGTCTTCCAGCGTGTCCCAGTAAATCATCAGGATGTAGCGGTTGGGGCTTTCCAGGCTGCGGTTGACCTTGTAGCCCCGAAAGCCTTGGGCCTGCGCAATCACGGTGCTGGCGCCCCGCTCGATGGCCGCTTCGAAAGCGGTGGCCTGGCTGGGGTCAATGCGGATGTCGACGTGTTCGAGAATCATGGGGCGTGGGCTTTGGAAGGAAGTCTGGGCAGCATTGTGCGACATCGTTCAGGGCTGAGCCACAATCGGGGCAGACACTGGACAGAATTTGACGCCGTGACCACCCACGCTCCCCACACCCCTCTGGCCGAGCGCTTGCGCCCGCGCACCCTGGCCGAAGTCATTGGCCAACAGCACCTGCTGGGCGAAGGCATGCCCTTGCGCATGGCGTTCGAGTCGGGGCGGCCGCACAGTTGCATTCTGTGGGGCCCCCCGGGGGTGGGCAAGACCACCATCGCCCGCCTGATGGCGCAGTCGTTCGATGCGCAGTTCATCGCCATCAGCGCCGTGCTGGGGGGGGTGAAGGACATCCGCGAAGCGGTGGAGCGGGCCGAGACCGCGCGTTCCGGTTTGCACGCGCAGTCGACCATTGTGTTTGTGGACGAGGTGCACCGTTTCAACAAGAGCCAGCAAGACGCCTTTCTGCCGCACGTGGAAAGTGGGTTGTTCACCTTCATTGGCGCCACCACCGAAAACCCGAGTTTCGAGGTCAATTCGGCCTTGCTGTCGCGGGCGGCGGTGTATGTGCTGCAGCCTTTGAGCGAGGCCGACCTGGCGCAGTTGGTGCAACGGGCGCAGGCCCTGGGCGCCGTGCCGGCGCTGGAGGACGCGGCCTTGCAACGTTTGCTGGCCTATGCCGATGGCGATGCCCGCCGCTTGCTCAACACCCTGGAAACGCTGGCCGTGACGGCCCAGGCCCAACAGCTGGAAGGCATCACCGACGCCTGGTTGCTGAAGGTGCTGGGTGAGCGGTTGCGCCGCTTTGACAAAGGGGGCGAGCAGTTCTACGACAGCATTTCGGCCTTGCACAAAAGCGTGCGCGGTTCCGACCCCGATGCCGCCCTGTATTGGTTCGTGCGCATGCTGGACGGCGGCGTGGACCCGCGTTACCTGGCGCGGCGCATGGTGCGCATGGCGGCAGAAGACATCGGGCTGGCCGACCCGCGGGCCTTGCGCCTGGCCTTGGACGCGGCCGAGGTGTACGAGCGGCTGGGGTCGCCCGAAGGCGAGCTGGCGCTGGCCGAAGCGGTGGTGTACCTGGCCGTGGCGCCCAAGAGCAATGCCGTCTACAAGGCCTACAACGAGATGAAGGCCTTTGTGAAGAAGGACGGCACCCGGCCGGTGCCCATGCACCTGCGCAACGCGCCCACCAAGCTGATGAAGGACCTGGACTATGGCAAGGGCTACCGCTACGCACATGACGAACCCGACGGTTTTGCCGCTGGCGAACGCTATTTCCCCGACGGTGTGAACCCGCCGCCGTTTTACCGCCCGGTGGAGCGGGGGCTGGAAATCCGCATTGCCGACAAGCTGCGCCATCTGCGTGCCAGCAACCAAGCCACCCAGGCGCCAAGCGATGGAAGCTAGAATCCCGGCGCGAAATCCACCATCGGCACCAACCCGGTGTCTGCATGGCGGGTTTTTTGCTAGGCTCTGCTGACACACGGCACAGGCCACCCGCCCCCTCACAACGGAGCATTTCTTCATGGACACCTTGCTACAGCAAGTCATCAACGGTCTGGTGCTGGGCAGCATGTATGCGCTGGTGGCGCTGGGGTACACCATGGTGTACGGCATCATTGGTCTCATCAACTTCGCGCACGGCGAGGTGCTGATGGTGGGGGCGCTCACCAGTTGGACGGTGATTGCCACGGTGCAGGACGCCATGCCCGGCATGCCTGGCTGGGCCTTGCTGATCCTGGCCCTGCTGATTGCCATGCTGGTGGCGGCGGTGCTCAACTTCACGATCGAGAAACTGGCCTACCGCCCCTTGCGCAATTCGCCCCGGCTGGCGCCGCTGATCACCGCCATCGGCATGAGCATCCTGCTGCAAACGCTGGCCATGATCGTCTGGAAGCCCAACCCCAAACCCTACCCCACGCTGCTGTCGAGTGAGCCCATACACCTGGGTGGGGCGGTGATTTCAAGCACGCAGATCACCATCCTGGCGACCACCGCCATCGTGTTGTCGCTGCTGATGTTCATCGTCAACAAAACCAACCTGGGCCGGGCCATGCGCGCGACGGCGGAAAACCCGCGTGTCGCCGGCCTCATGGGCGTCAAGCCCGATGTGGTGATTTCGGCCACTTTCGTCATTGGGGCCATGCTGGCCGCCATTGCCGGGGTGATGTGGGCGTCCAACTACGGCACGGTGCAGCATTCCATGGGTTTCATGCCGGGCCTGAAGGCCTTCGTGGCGGCGGTGTTCGGTGGCATTGGCAACCTGGGCGGGGCCGTGGTGGGCGGCATTTCGCTGGGGCTGATCGAGGCGCTGGGGGCCGGTTACCTGGGCGAGCTCACCGGCGGGTTCCTGGGCAGCCAGTACTCCGACATTTTTGCCTTCGTTGTGCTGGCCTTTGTGTTGACGCTGCGCCCGTCCGGCCTGCTGGGCGAGCGTGTGGCGGACCGCGCCTGAGCGCCGCAGGAGAACCGATATGCTGACTTCCAAACAAGGCAAACTCCTGACCTTCCTGCTGGCGGCGGCGGCCCTGCTGGTGTTGCCGCTGCTGTTGCAGCCCTTTGGCAATGCCTGGGTGCGCATTGTGGACATGGCGCTGCTGTACGTGCTGCTGGCGCTGGGCCTGAACATTGTGGTGGGCTACGCGGGCCTGCTGGACCTGGGCTACATCGCGTTTTTCGCGGTGGGGGCCTACATCATGGGTTTGCTGGGCTCGCCGCACTTGGCCGATGCCTTTCCTGCCATCAAGGCGGCCTTCCCCAACGGGGTGCACTACAGCATCTGGGGGTTGATGGTGTTTGCGGCCTTGGTGGCCGGTGTGGTGGGGGTGGTTCTGGGGGCGCCGACGCTGAAGTTGCGCGGCGACTACCTGGCCATCGTCACGCTGGGCTTTGGTGAAATCATCCGCATTTTCATGCTCAACATGGACCGGCCGATCAACATCACCAACGGCCCCCGCGGGCTGAGCCAGGTTGATTCCATTTCCATTTTTGGTCTGAACCTGGGCAAGCGGCTGACGGTGGGGGATTTCACCTTCCAGTCGGTCACGCTGTACTACTACCTGTTCCTGCTCATGGTGGTGGGGTCGGTCATCGTGTGCTACCGGTTGGAGCGTTCGCGCATTGGCCGCGCCTGGATGGCGATCCGCGAGGACGAAATTGCCGCCAAGGCCATGGGTCTGAACACGCGCAACCTCAAGCTGCTGGCGTTCGGCATGGGGGCCTCGTTCGGCGGCATGTCGGGCGTGATGTTCGCGTCCTTCCAGGGCTTTGTGTCGCCGGAATCGTTCTCGCTGATGGAGTCCACCATGGTGGTGGCCATGGTGGTGCTGGGGGGCTTGGGGCACATTCCGGGGGTGATTCTGGGCGCCTTGCTGCTGGCGGGTTTGCCGGAGGTGTTGCGCCACGTGGCCACACCGCTGACGCACCTGACCGATGGCCGCCTAGCCCCGGAAATTC
>DASUON010000261.1:0-3448 GCA_036276615.1 Burkholderiaceae bacterium | reverse complement strand
ACGCCGCGCCATGTAGCCCTCGGGGGTGAACTCCCAGTTCTCGTTGCCGTAGGAGCGGTACCACTGGCCCGAATCGTCGTGCCACTCGTAGGCAAAACGCACGGCAATGCGGTTGTCGGTGAAGGCCCACAGCTCCTTGATGAGGCGGTAGTCCAGCTCGCGCGCCCATTTGCGCACCAGGAACTGGTGCACCTGCTCGCGCCCCACCGGAAACTCGGCGCGGTTGCGCCACACAGTGTCGGGGGTGTAGACCTGCACCACGCGGTCGGGGTCGCGGGAGTTCCAGGCGTCTTCGGCCAGGCGCACCTTCTGGGCGGCGGTGTCGGCGGTGAACGGGGGCAGGGGTGGTTTGGGCGTTGCGGGGGCGGTCATGGTGGCTTGGGCGTCAACGGGGATCAACGGGCATCGGCAGGCGTCAGCCGCTGGCGGTGCGCGCGCAGGGCCTCGGCCACCAGCGGCGACAGGGCGTGGGGCGTGCCGGGATCGCTGGCCGCGTCCAGCTGTTGCAGCAGCAGGCGGCGCATGCGCGGGTCCCAGAACTTGTGGATGTGGGTGGCAATGCCGTCCAGCGCCTCGGTGCGGTCGCTGTAGGACTCGAAAAACTGGCCGATGCGGTTGGCCATGTGGGTCAGGTTCTGCGTGTCCATCGGGGCGCTCAGGGTTGGGGGGCCGTGGCGTGGGCCTGGGCCAGCAGGTCCAGCTGTTGGGTGTGGAAGGCCTGGTGCTGGCGCTGCCAGTCGGCCTGCGGTTGCATGACCTTGGTGACCTGCACCGCCGTCACCTTGTACTCGGGGCAGTTGGTGGCCCAGTCCGAGCTGTCGGTGGTGATGACGTTGGCCCCGCTTTCGGGGAAGTGGAAGGTGGTCCACACCACGCCGGGCTGCATGCGCTCGGTCACCCGGGCGCGCAGCACCGTCTGCCCGGCGCGGCTGGTGATGCCCACCCAGTCGCCGTCGGTGATGCCGCGCTCCTGCGCGTCGTGGGGGTGGAGGTCCAGCCGGTCTTCGCTGTGCCACTGGCTGTTGGGGGTGCGCCGGGTCTGCGCGCCCACGTTGTACTGGCTGAGGATGCGCCCCGTGGTCAGCAGCAGCGGGAACACGCGGGTGACCTTTTCGTCGGACGGCACGTACTGGGTGTTGAAGAACTTGCCCTTGCCGCGCACAAACTGCTGCTGGTGCATGAGGGCGGTGCCGGCCTCGTCGGTGTGCTCGTTGCACGGCCACTGCACGCTGCCCAGGCGCTCGATCTTCTCGTAGCTCACCCCCTGGAACGAGGGGGTGAGCGACGCGATTTCCTGCATGATCTGCTCGGGGTGGCGGTAGTGCATGGGGTAGCCCAGTGCGTTGGCCAGCTTCATGGTGGCCTCCCAGTCGCCCACGCCCGACAGCGGTGGCATGGCCTGGCGCACGCGGCTGATGCGGCGCTCGGCGTTGGTGAAGGTGCCGTCCTTTTCCAGGAAGCTGCTGCCGGGCAGCAGCACATGGGCGTATTGGGCGGTTTCGTTCAGGAACAGGTCCTGCACCACCACACACTCCATGGCTTGCAGGGCGGCGATCACGTGCTGGGTGTTGGGGTCGCTTTGCACGATGTCCTCGCCCACGCAGTACAGCCCCTTGAAGCTGCCGCCCAGCGCGGCTTCGAACATGTTGGGGATGCGCAGGCCGGGCTCGGGGTTGAGCGCCACACCCCAGGCCGCCTCGAATTGGCTGCGCACCGTGGTGTCGGCAATGTGGCGGTAGCCGGGCAGCTCGTGGGGGAAGCTGCCCATGTCGCAACTGCCTTGCACGTTGTTCTGGCCGCGCAGGGGGTTCACGCCCACGCCTTCACGCCCCACCATGCCGCAGGCCATGGCCAGGTTGCAGATGCCGATGACGGTGGTGGAGCCCTGGGCATGCTCGGTCACGCCCAGCCCGTAGTAGATGGCCGAATTGGGCCCGCTGGCGTACAGCCGGGCGGCGGCCCGCACCTCGGCGGCGGGCACGCCGGTGACGGCCTCGAAGGCCTCGGGCGAGTTCTCGGGCCGGGCCACGAAGGCACGCCATTCGTTGAAGCTCTTGGTGTCACAACGCTCGGCCACATAGGCCTCGTTGACCAGGCCTTCGGTCATCACCACATGGGCCAGCGCGGTGATCAGGGCCACGTTGGTGCCGGGTTTCAAGGCCAGGTGGTGCTGGGCGCGGACGTGGGGGCTGTCCACCAGCTCGATGCGGCGGGGGTCGATGACGATGAGCTTGGCCCCCTCACGGATGCGCCGCTTCAGGCGCGAGCCGAACACCGGGTGCGCGTCGGTGGGGTTGGCACCCATGACCACGATCACGTCGGCCTGCTCGACCGACTTGAACGTCTGCGTGCCCGCCGAGGTGCCAAAGGTCTGGCCCATGCCGTAGCCGGTGGGCGAGTGGCACACGCGGGCACAGGTGTCCACGTTGTTGTTGCCGAAGGCGGCGCGCACCAGCTTTTGCACCAGGTACACCTCTTCGTTGGTGCAGCGGCTGGAGGTGATGCCGCCCACAGCGTCCCGCCCGTGGCGGGCCTGGATGTCCTTGAAGCGGCTGGCGGCAAAGGCCACGGCCTCGTCCCAGCCCACCGGACGCCAGGGGTCGGTGATGCGCTCGCGCACCATGGGTTGGGTGATGCGGTCCTTGTGCGTGGCGTAGCCCCAGGCAAAGCGGCCTTTCACGCAGCTGTGCCCCTCGTTGGCCTTGCCGTCCTTCCACGGCACCATGCGGACCACGGTGTTGCCTTTCATGTCGGCCTTGAAGCCGCAGCCCACGCCGCAGTAGGCGCAGGTGGTGATGAGGCTGTGGGTGGGCTGGCCCAGCTCGATGACGCTTTTCTCCTGCAGCGTGGCGGTGGGGCAGGCCTGCACGCAGGCACCGCAGCTGACGCAGTCGCTGTCCATGAAGGGCTGGTCCTGCCCGGCGGACACGCGGCTCTCGAACCCGCGGCCCGAGATGGTGAGGGCGAAGGTGCCCTGGGTTTCCTCGCAGGCGCGCACGCAGCGGTTGCAGACGATGCACTTGGACGGGTCGTAGCTGAAGTAGGGGTTGGACTCGTCCTTGGGCTTGAACAGCGGGTTGGGCTGCGCCTCAGCCCCCACGGGGGTGTGGCGGCTGCAATGGTGGGCACCGGCCACGCCCGCCACCGTTTCGCCGCCCACGCCGTAGCGCACGTTGCGCAGGCCCACCACGCCGGCCTGGGTTTGCAGCTCGCAGTCGCCGTTGGCGCTGCAGGTCAGGCAGTCCAACGGGTGGTCGCTGATGGTCAGCTCCATGATGTTGCGCCGCAGCTCGTGGAGTTTGGGCGTCTGGGTGTGCACCACCATGCCCGCCTCGGCGGGGGTGGTGCACGAGGCGGGACAACCTTTGCGGCCATCCACCTCCACCAGGCACAAACGGCAGGAGCCAAAGGGCTCCAGGCTGTCGGTGGCGCACAGCTTGGGCACCTG
>DASUON010000260.1:0-6642 GCA_036276615.1 Burkholderiaceae bacterium | reverse complement strand
CGCTGGCCAGCCAGAAGGTGCCCAGGCAGCGTTGCCCTGCCAAGCCCAGGGGCGAGTCCATCAGCCGGGCATCGGCGGCGTCCAGCCGGGCCTGCTCCAACCAGTGGCCAGGCCAGCTCAGCTGCTGTTCCACGCAGCCCGAGGCAAAAGGCTGTCCCGTGGCCGGAAGCCCCAGGGTCGTGATGTCCCAGCCCATGAGTTCCGCCCCTTCGGCCAAATCAAAGCTCAGCAGGTTGCGGGCCTTGCAACCGTTGTAGGCCAAGGTCTCCAGTGGCAGCCATTCCAGGCGGGCCCCGTGGGCCAGGCTCAGGTGCACACGCTGCGTGGCCCAGTCGGTGTCGGTCTTGTAAAAGCGGGTGGCCCCGGGGGTGCTCACCAGCGCGTGGGCATGGGGTTCCACCTGGACATGGATGTCCAGCGTGTCGCCACCCACCAGCCCCCCGGGGGGGTGGACCAGCACGTTGTGGCACACCTGCGGGCCTTCGGGGTACAGGGTTTGAAGCACCCGCAAGGGGCCATCGTGCTCAAAGTCCAGCACGGTGCGCGAGGGCTGTTCCGGGGACGATCCCCCGCGCTGGCTGTAGTGCAGCTGAATGCGGGCGTGCCAGCTCATTCGCCGTGGGAACCCCGGTGTGCCCAGGCCGTGGTGTGTTTTTCCACAAAGCTGAACAGTTCGTACATGGCCATGGCCATGGCGCCCACCACCAGCAGGCCGCTGAAGGCCAGGCCCATCTGCATGGACGACCCGGCAGAAATCAGCAGGTAGCCAATGCCCTCGTTGGCGGCGGTCATCTCCGACACCGTGGTGCCCACAAACGCCAGGGTGATGGCCACCTTCAAGGAGCCGTAGAAGTACGGCAGCGAACGGGGCAGGCCCACCTTGACCAGCACGTCCCAGCGGCGGGCACCCAGCACGCGCAGCACGTCTTCCAGCTCGGGCTCCAGCGTGGCCAGCCCGGTGGCGATGTTGACCATGATGGGGAAAAAGCTGATGAGGAAGGCCGTCAGCACCGCCGGCCCCACGCCAATGCCGAACCACACCACCAGGATGGGCACGAAGGCCGCCTTGGGCAGCGCGTTGAACGCGGTCATCAGTGGGTAGAGGGCCGCATAGGCCAGGCGCGAGCTGCCGATCAGGAAACCCAGCAACACCCCCACCCCGATGGCAATGGCAAACCCCGCCATGGTCACCCAGAAGGTGCGCCAGGCATGGGCGGCGATGGTGGCGCCGTGTTCCAGCGTCTGCTCCCAGATGCGCAAGGGGCTGGGGAAGATGAACTCGGACACGTTGAAGGCCGAGCAGACCACCTGCCACACCACCACGGTGCACAGCATCAGCACCCAAGGGGCCCAGCGTTCCATGTGTTTCTTGTTCAAGACCGTGCTCCTGGCGTCATTGCGTGATGGCGGCGGAGGCCCCGGTCTTGCGCAGGGCCCCGATGTGGCCGCGCAGCTCGTGCACGATGTCGGTGAACTCGGGGGTGTAGGTCACCTCCAGGTCACGGGGGCGGGGCAGGTCGATGTGGCGCTTGACGACAAAGCGCCCCGGCCCCTTGCTCATCACATACACCGTGTCGGCCAGAAACACACTTTCGCGCAGATCGTGCGTGACCAGGATGACGTTGAACTTCTGCGCCGCCTGCAAATCGCGCAGGGTGCACCACAGTTCTTCGCGGGTGAAAGCGTCCAGGGCACCAAAGGGTTCGTCCAGCAGCAGCATCTTGGGCTCGTGGATCAGGGCCCGGCAAATGCTGGTACGCTGCTGCATGCCGCCCGACAGCTGCCAGGGGTACTTTTTCTCCATGCCAGCCAAGCCCACGCTGGCCAGCAGGGCCGAGGCCCGAGCTTCGTATTCTTTGCGTTTGGCCTTGAACTGGCTGCGGTGCGGCTCCACGATTTCCAGGGGCAGCAGCACGTTGTCCAGGGTGGTGCGCCATGGCAGCAGGGAGGGGGCCTGAAAGGCCATGCCCGAGATCTTCAAGGGGCCGTCCACCGGCTGGCCATCGACCGTGATGCAGCCCTTGCTGGGGCGTTTGAGGCCGGTGGTCAGCTTCATGAAGGTGGATTTGCCGCAGCCCGAGGGGCCCACAATGGCAATGAACTCCCCTTGGGCCACCGAGAGGTTGATGTCCTCCACCGCAAACAGGCCTTTGGCCCACAGCTCGTCGTTGTAGGCCAGCCAGACGTTTTTGAACTCGACAAAGGGGCGTTCAGCGGGGGCCAAGGGGTGGGACATGACCACTCACTTCTTGGCTTTGGGCAGGATGTCCAAATCCTTGGCGTCGGGCAGCACCGACGGGGTCCACACCGCGTTCACGTCGATGCGGTTCTTGGTTTTGTAGGCGTCGGACACCTGGCTGGCCATCAGCGCCATGCGGGAGGGGTTGATCTGCCCGAAGCCTTCCTTGCGGGCATCGGGGCTGGCCACCACCGAGTCGATGGCCAGTTTCAGCCGCCGGGTTTCCAGTGGCACGTTGATGATGCCGTCGCGGTTCTTCACGGTGGCGATGGCGGCTTCAGGGTTGGCCATGACCTCCTTGGCGCCCTTGGCAAATGCAGCCAGGAAGGCCCGAACGGCCGTGGGGTTCTCTTTGAGCAGCTTGGGCGAGGCGATGATGACGTTGCCGTACAGCCTCACGCCGTGGTCGGCAAAGTTCATGACCACCACGTCTTCGGCCTTGACGCCTCGGGCCTCCAGGTTGAGCAGCGAGGTGAACGAAAAACCCGTGATGGCATCGATGTCGCCGCGCACCAGCATGGTTTCGCGCAGGGGCGGGTCCATGGACGTCCAGGCCACATTGCTGATGCCATTGGCCTTTTCAAAAATGGGGAACCCCTTGCGCCCGGCGTCGAACACCGGTGCCCCCAGCTTCTTGCCACTGAGGTCGGTGGGTTTGCTGATGCCCGACTTCTTGAGCGCCAACACCGCGGCCGGGGTGTTGTTGTAGACCATCATCACGGCCACGGGCTTGTTGGGCGCATCGGGGTTGTTGGCGTGAAACTCCATGAGTGCCGCCATGTCGGCAAAACCCATGTCGTAGGTGCCCGCGGCCACGCGGGTGACCGTGCCGCCCGAGCCGTTGCCGGCGTCGATGGCCACGTCCAGTCCCGCGTCCTTGTAGTAGCCCTTGGCCGCCGACTGCAGGAACAAGGCCGCAGGGCCTTCAAAACGCCAATCCAGCTGGAATTTGATGGACTTGCTCTGTGCCTGGGTGGTGCCCAGGGTGGCCAGGGCCACAGCCATCACGGCAGACTGGAGAAAAAGGCGTTTGGACATGGAGGGCTCCTGCGGTTGGGTTGCGCTCAGGGGTATAAAGGGCTAAGCAAGTTAAATGCCAGCTTGGCTGCGCCGTTGCAGGCTCCGGCTGGCCACGGCCAGGGCGGTCATGTTCAGCACACGCCGCACCGTGGCCGCGGGGGTGAGGATGTAGGCCGTGGCGGCCGCACCCATCAGCACCGGGCCCACGGTCACGCCGCCGCTGGTGGTGGTTTTCAGCACGTTGTAGAGGATGTTGGCGGCATCCAGGTTGGGGCACACCAGCAGGTTGGCCGAGCCGCTCAGTGTGGTGTCGGCGGTGTAGGCGGTGCGGATGTCTTCGTTCAATGCGGCGTCACCATGCAACTCGCCGTCGCATTCAATCTCGGGGTGGCGTTCCACAAACAGGTCACGCGCCGCACGCATCTTGCGCGCCGATGCCCGCTTGGACGAACCAAAGCTGGAGTGCGACAAAAACGCCACCTTGGGTGTGATGCCGAACTTCTGCACCTCCTGGGCGGACATCCATGCAATGTCGGCCAGCTGCTCGGCGGTGGGGTCTTCGTTCACGTAGGTGTCGGTGATGAACAGCGGGCCGTTGTTGGTCATCAGTGCGTTGACGGCGGCAAACAGGTTGGCCCCCGGTGCTTTGCCCAGCACGGCGTCGATGCGCTCCAGGTGGGTGGTGTACAGCCCCCCCAGACCGCAGATGAGGGCATCGGCATCGCCCAGCTTGACCATCAACGAACCGATGATGGTGTTGGAGCGCCGCACCGCCGCCTTGGCCACCTCGGGGCTGGCTCCGTTGCGCTTCATCAGCTGGTGGTAGGTCTCCCAGTACTGGCGGAAACGGGGGTCGTCTTCGGGGTTGACGTTTTCCACGTCCACTCCCAGGCGCATGCGCAGGCCGGCCTTTTCGATGCGGGCGGCAATCACGCTGGGGCGGCCGATCAGGATGGGGCGGGCCAGGTGGTCGTCGATGGCCATCTGGGCGGCACGCAGGGCACGCTCGTCTTCGCCGTCGGCATAGGCCACGCGCTTGATGTCGGCAGGGGCGGCTTTGGCGATGTTGAAGATG
Source organism: Burkholderiaceae bacterium (assembly GCA_036276615.1). Lineage (GTDB taxonomy): Bacteria > Pseudomonadota > Gammaproteobacteria > Burkholderiales > Burkholderiaceae_C > UBA2334. The sequence continues at coordinate 2,308 of DASUON010000260.1, read as the reverse complement.
GGCCGCATCAGGATGCCGGTTTGCGTCACAAAGCGCGACAGGCTTTCGCGGTAGGCGTCCATGTCGGTGATGGGGCGGGCCGCCACACCGCTGTCTGCCGCAGCCTGGGCCACGGCGGGGGCGATGCGAAGGATCAGGCGGGTGTCAAACGGCGTGGGAATCAGGTAGTCGGGGCCAAAGGTCAGCTCCTTGCCCACGTAGGCGGCGGCCACCTCGTCGCTGGTTTCGGCCTTGGCCAGGTCGGCAATCTGGCGCACGCAGGCCAGCTTCATGGCCTCGGTGATCTTGGTGGCCCCGCAGTCCAGTGCACCGCGGAAGATGTACGGGAAGCACAGGACGTTGTTCACCTGGTTGGGGTAGTCCGAACGGCCGGTGGCGATGATGCAGTCCGGGCGCACGGCCTTGGCCAGTTCGGGGCGGATTTCCGGCTCGGGGTTGGCCAGGGCCAGCACGATGGGCTTGGGCGCCATGGTCTTCATCATCTCGGCGGTCAGCACGCCGGGGGCCGAGCAGCCCAGGAACACGTCGGCACCGTTGACCACGTCGGCCAGGGTGCGGGCTTCGGTCACCTGTGCAAAGCGGGCCTTGGACTCGTCGTAACCGCCGGGGCGGCCTTCGTAGATCACGCCCTTGCTGTCACACACGTAGATGTTCTTGGGGTTGGCCCCCAGGCCCACCATCACGCCCAGGCAGGCCAGGGCGGCGGCCCCGGCACCGCTGACGGCAATCTTGACGTCGCCAATCTGTTTGCCCACCAGTTCCAGGCCATTGAGCAGCGCGGCGCTGGAGATGATGGCCGTGCCGTGCTGGTCGTCGTGGAACACGGGAATGCCCATGCGTTCGGTCAGCTTCTTTTCAATGTAGAAGCACTCGGGCGCCTTGATGTCTTCCAGGTTGATGCCGCCCAGTGTGGGCTCCAGGCTGGCGATGATGTCCACCAGCTTGTCGGGGTCGCGTTCGTCCAGCTCGATGTCGAACACATCCACACCGGCAAATTTCTTGAACAGGCAGCCCTTGCCTTCCATCACCGGTTTGCCGGCGAGCGGGCCGATGTCGCCCAGGCCCAACACCGCTGTGCCATTCGTCACCACCGCCACCAGGTTGCCACGGCTGGTGTAGTCAGCGGCTTTGGAGGGGTCTGCGGCAATTTCCAGGCAGGGGTAGGCCACGCCGGGTGAGTAGGCCAGCGACAGGTCGCGCTGGTTGGACAGGGTCTTGGTGGGGGTGACGGCGATCTTGCCGCGCACCGGGTTGCGGTGGTAGTCGCAGGCGGCGTCACGCAGGGCCTGTTCAGCAGGCGAAAGGTTGTCGAGGCGGTGGGAACTCAAGGCTGTCTCCAATCAGGCAATGTGCAAAACAGGGCGGCTAGCCTAACCGATTCGCTGTGAGGGGCTTGAGGGGGGGATTGGTCGATGGGGAGAGGGCGTTGGACTGTTGACTTACATCCCACTGAATCCGTGGGGCATTGGATTTGGCATTAGCCCTGCCTTAAGTCAAACTTGTTGACGATCGACAAAAGAAATACGCAGGCGCTGGCCATACTGAACATGCTGCGTTGAATCAACCAAACTCATTGGGACAATGAAGATGAAAAACATGACCGTTCGAGCCAAACTGACGTGGGCGTTTGGCGTACTGACCGCAATGGTGCTGTTGATCAGCGGCCTGGCTCTGCGGGAGCTGAGCACGGTCAATGAGGAGTTTCAGAACTTTGTGGAAGGCATATATGCCCGGTTGGGAACTGCCAACGAATTGCTGAATTCCGTCAACGACCGGGCCATTGCTGCGCGCAACATCGTGCTGGTGACCAAGCCCGAGGACCTTCAAACAGAGAAACAGGCCGTCACCCAGGCCCACGCCAATGTGGGCAAAACTTTGGCACAACTCAAGCAGATGATTTCCACCCAACCCGGGGTGAGCGACGAGGCCAAGCGCCTGGTGGCCGACATCGACGCGGTGGAGCAAAAGTACGGCCCCGTGGCCCAGGCCATCGTGGAGTTGGGCCTGAACCGGCAGAACGAGGCCGCCATCGCCAAGATGAACGACGAATGCCGTCCGCTGCTCAATGCCCTGAACCACGCGGTGGACAAGTATGTGGAACTCAGCCGAAACCGTGCAGCCCACTTGGTGGTTGAGGCCAAGGAAAACTACGCCACTCAGCGTGCCGTGCTCATCAGCATTGCCGTGTTGTCCTTGGTGGTGGCCGTGGTGGCCGGGGCTTTGATCACCCGAAGCCTGGTGGGCGCACTGGGCGCCGAGCCCTCCGAACTCTCCGACGCCCTGGGCCGAGTGGCCGACGGTGACCTGA
>DASUON010000259.1:0-9199 GCA_036276615.1 Burkholderiaceae bacterium | reverse complement strand
CAGCTTCGGTGCCACCGTGGGCGCGGTGATGGAGCTGTACGAAATGGGCGTGCTCACCAAGGAGCAGCTGGGCATTGAGGCCCCGTTCGGCTCGGCCCAGGCGCTGGCCTACTTTGCCGAAATCACCGCCAAGGGCGAAGGCTTTGGCAAGGAAATCGGCCAGGGCTCCAAGCGGCTGACGGCCAAGTACGGTCACCCCGACCTGTCCATGAGCGTCAAGGGCCAGGAATTCCCGGCCTACGACGGCCGTGTCATTCAAGGCATTGGCCTGGCCTATGCCACCAGCAACCGCGGGGCCTGCCACCTGCGGGGCTACACCATCGCGTCTGAAGTGCTGGGCATTCCGGTCAAGACCGAGCCCGTGGACGCCAACGGCAAGCCCGAGCTGGTGAAAGCCTTCCAGGACGCCACCGCGGCGTTCGACTCGGCGGGCGTGTGCATCTTCACCAGCTTTGCCTGGACCCTGGCCGACGTGGCCCCGCAGGTGCAGGCCGCCATTGGCGAGGAGTACACCGTGGAGCACCTCAACCACATTGGCGAGCGCATCTGGAACATGGAGCGCGACTTCAACAACAACGCCGGCTTCACCGCCGCCGATGACAAGCTGCCCAAGCGCCTGCTGACCGAAGCCGCCAAGACCGGCCCTGCCGCCGGTGTGGTGAGCAAGCTGCCCGAGATGCTGCCCAAGTACTACGACGTGCGCGGCTGGAACGCCGACGGCACCGTCAAACCCGAAACCCGCGAACGCCTGGGACTGTGAGCAGCATGACGCACCATGTGATCGTGGGTGCCGGCCCGGCCGGCGTGATTGCGGCGGAAACCCTCCGCAAGCATGCGCCGTCCGACCGCATCACCCTCATCGGCGACGAGCCCGAGGCCCCGTACTCGCGCATGGCCATTCCCTACCTGCTGATGGGCAACATCCAGGAAGAGGGTACCTGGCTGCGCAAGACGGCCACGCACTGGGCCGACAGGCGCATCGAGCGCCAGACGGCGCGGGTGACCTCGGTGCGCCCGGGCGCAGCCGGTCAGCCCCACACCCTGGTGCTGGACAACGGCGACACGCTGCAGGCCGACCGCGTGCTGCTGGCCAGCGGCTCGCGGCCAGTGCAGCCGCCCATTCCGGGCATCAACGCCCCCAACGTGCACACCTGTTGGACGCTGGCCGACGCCCGAGCCATCATGGCCAAGGCCCAGCCGGGTGCCCGGGTGTTGCAGATGGGCGCAGGCTTCATCGGCTGCATCATCATGGAAGCGCTGGCCGCCCGTGGCGTGCAGCTCAGCGTGGTGGAAATGGGCGACCGCATGGTGCCCCGCATGATGGGTCCGGTGGCGGGCGGCATGATCCGCCGCTGGGTGGAGGGCAAGGGCATTGCCGTGCACACCGGGGCGCGGGTGGAGTCCATCGAACCCGTGGCCGCCGTGGCCGACCAGCCCGCGTTCAGCCGCGTGCGCCTGTCCACCGGGCAGGTGCTGGAGGCCGACCTCATCATCAGTGCCACAGGCGTCAAACCTGCCATGGGCTTTCTGGAAGGCTCGGGCGTGTTGTGCCTGCAAGGCGTGCTGACCGACGAGCACCTGGAAACCTCGGTGCCCGGCATCTACGCCGCGGGCGACTGTGCCGAAGCCTTCGACAAGGTGAGCGGCAAGCCCATCGTCAGCGCCATCCAGCCCAACGCGGCCGACCAAGCCTATGTGGCGGCGCTGAACATGGTGCACCGCCCCGGCCAGCCGCGGGCGGAGTTGAAAGGCGTCACCCAGATCAACGTGCTGGACACGCTGGGCCTGATTTCCGCCAGCTTCGGTCAGTGGGAAGGCGTGCCCGGCGGCCAGTCGGTGGAGCGGGTGGACGAAGCCAACCACCGCGCACTCACCCTGCAGTTCGACGGCGACGTGATGGTGGGTTGCAACAGCGTGGGCTGGACCCAGCACGTGGGCGTGATGCGCGGGCTGGTGGAAGGCCGGGTGCGCCTGGGCGAGTGGAAAGACAAACTGCTGGCCGACCCCACCCAACTCATGCACGCCTACCTGGCCAGCGCGCAAGCGCAGGGCGCGTGGAGCGGTGCAGGCGATGCGCGGCGGCGTTGACAATCCGGCCCCATGCGCATCACCCTCAAGCTGTTTGCCACGCTGACCGACTACCTGCCCCCGGACGCCCGGCGGGCCAACCAGGTGCCCCTGGACCTGCCCGACGGGTCCACGGTGGCCCAGGCCTACGAGCCTTTTGGGCTGCCCGCCAAGCTGGTGCACCTGGTGCTGGTCAACGGGCATTACATTGCCCCGGAGGCCCGACCCACCCATGCCCTGAAAGACGGTGACGTGCTGGCCCTCTGGCCGCCCATTGCCGGGGGCTGAGTGACGGTTCCCGACACCTTCGAGCGCGACATGGGCTGCACCGAGGCCGAGCTGCGGCGCTGCCTGCCCCAGGCGCTGGCAGGCTTGGACTGGGTGGCCGAAGACCAAGGCTTTTGCGTGCGGTGGCCGGACGCTGGAGGGCGTTTGCAGGTGCGCTGGGCCGCCTTGCCACCCCGCAGGCTGGGTTTGGCCGTGATCCCGCGACTGGGTCTGCGCTTTTGTTTCGACGGGGTGCCTGCCGACCAGCGCCACGCCTGGTTGCAGCGCTTCGACCTGTACACCCGCCGCGGCGGTGGCTGACCAAGAAGCTTGCGCTGCGCCCGGGCCGATTCGCCCAGCACCTGGTGCCGGTTGTGGAGGACGCGTGGGGTTGCCCAGGGTCAGGCGTCAGCCGTCACCAGGTGGCAGGCGGCCAGGGTCTGGTTCTGGGTGCGTACCCAGTCAGGCGGCGTGTTCTTGCAGTGAGGCGTGGCTTGGGGGCAGCGGGTGGAGAACACGCAGCCCGAGGGCGGATTCATGGGCGATGGCAGGTCGCCCGACAGCAGCTGAATGTGCTTGTTCCGTTCCTTGGTTGGATCGGGAATGGGAATGGCCGACAGCAGTGCCTGTGTGTATGGGTGCTGCGGCGTGCTGTAGAGCGGGTGTTTGTGGGCCAGTTCCATGGGCTGCCCCAGGTACATCACCATCACACGGTGGCTGATGTGCCGCACCACCGCCAGGTCGTGGGCGATGAAGATCAGCGACAAGCCCATTTCTGCTTGCAGTTCCCGCAGCAGGTTGACGATTTGGGCCTGTATGGACACGTCCAGCGCGGACACAGGCTCGTCGCACACCACCAGCTTGGGCTTGAGGATGAGGGCGCGGGCAATGCCGATGCGTTGGCACTGTCCGCCCGAGAACTCGTGCGGGTAGCGGTTGATGTGTTGGGGCATCAGACCCACACGGTCCATCATGGAGCGCACTTGCTTCATGATTTCGGCGTTTCCCCACTCGGGGTGGTGGGTGCGAAGCGGCTCGGCAATGATCTGGGCAACGGTCATGCGCGGATTCAGGCTGGCCAAGGGGTCTTGAAACACCATTTGCACGTCGCGTCGCAGGGCTTGCCATTCACTGGCACTGGCCCCGAACATTTCTTTGCCTTGCCATTGAATCGAGCCGCTGGTGGCTGGGTTGAGGTTGAGGATGGCGCGTGCCAGGGTTGATTTGCCGCAACCCGACTCTCCCACCACACCCAGGGTTTCACCCGCGGCGAGATCGAAGGACACCCCGTTGACGGCCTTGAGGGTGTGAGGGGGTTGCCAGGGCCAGGCTTGGGCTGCACGGATCTGGAAATGCACATGCAAATCGCGCACTTGCAGCAACGGAGTGGGCGAGTCAGTCATGGCCGGTGTCCAAGGGGGGCAGTGCTTCTGTGCGCAGGTGACAGGCACGCAGCCGTTGGCCGCTGCCCAATGGCCGCAGGCTTGGGGGATGCTGGGCGCATGCATCCAGGGCCAGGCCGCAGCGTGGCTGGAACGGACACCCCAGCGGGGGGTGCGCCATGTTGGGCGGTGTGCCGGGAATGGCTTGCAACGCGTCGTCGTCGCGGTCCATGCGGGGAATGGCCTGCAACAGCCCCTGGGTGTAGGGGTGGCTGGGCGTTTGGAACAGCGACAGCGCATCGCCTTGTTCCATGACCCGTCCGCCATACAGCACCAGCACTTGGTCGCACAGGCCGGCCACCACCCCCAGGTCGTGGGTGATGAGCACGATGGCGGTGCCGAAGTCCCGTTGCAGTTCACGCAGCAGGCTGAGGATTTGTGCTTGCACCGTGACGTCGAGTGCCGTGGTGGGCTCGTCGGCCACCAGCAGCTCGGGCTCGCACAGCAGCGCCATGGCAATCAACACGCGTTGACGCATGCCGCCCGAGAACTCGTGCGGGTGCATGTCCAACCGGCGTGCGGCTTCAGGGATTTTGACGGCATCCAGCATGCGCAGCGACTGGGCCCGGGCGCTCTTGCGGTCCATGCCTTTGTGGAGCTGGAGCACTTCGGTCATTTGCCGCTCCACCGTCAGGTAGGGGTTGAGCGAGGTCACAGGATCTTGAAAGATCATGGCCACACGGTTGCCTCGGATGCGGTTGAGCGCCTGCTCCGGCAGGGTGAGCAAGTTCTGCCCCTGGTACATCGCCTCGCCGGTGGCTTTGCCATTGCGGGCCAGCAGGCCCATCAAGGCCAGCACGGTCTGGCTTTTGCCCGAGCCGCTTTCACCCACGATGCCCAGGGTTTGTCCTTTGTCCACCGAAAAGCTGACCCCGTTGACGGCATACACCGGCCCATCGGGGGTGGAGAACTGCACGCCAAGGTTGGCCACATCAAGCAAAGCCATGGGCTGTTCCTCAGCGTTCTTTCGGGTCGAGCGCGTCGCGCAGGCCGTCGCCGATGTAGTTGAAGCAATACAGCGTGGTGGACAACAGCGCGGCGGGAAACAGCAGGATCCAGGGGGAGATTTCCATCACCGAGGTGCCGTCGTGGATGAGCACGCCCCAACTGGTCATGGGCTCCTGGATGCCCAGGCCCAGGAACGAGAGCACCGACTCGGTCAGGATCACGCCAGGCACGGTCACCGTGGTGTAGATCACCACGATGCCCAGCAGGTTGGGCACGATGTGCTGAAAAATGATGCGCCATGTGGGCACGCCGATGGCGCGTGCAGCTTCCACAAACTCGCGTGAGCGCAGCGACAGCGTTTGGCCTCGCACCACCCGGGCCATGTCCATCCAAGAGAACACGGTGATGGTGACCACCACCAAATAAAAGTCGCGTCCCAGCAGCGTCACCATCAGGATGGCGATGAGCAGGTAGGGCACGGCGTACATCATGTCAACGATGCGCATCATCAGGCTGTCCACCCGCCCCCCCAGGAAGCCCGCGGTGGCCCCCCAGGCAATGCCCAGGCTGGCGGAGGTGAGGGTGGCCAACAGGCCCACCATCAGTGAAATGCGTCCCCCCATCAGGCTGCGCACCAACAAGTCGCGGCCCGACTCATCGGTGCCAAACCAGTGGAAGTTGCGCCAGGTGGGGGGCTGGCTCATGGCGTCCCAATCTGAGGTGTCGTAGGCATGGGGCAGGACCCAGGGACCGATGACACACATGAGCGTCACCAGGATCAGCAGCACCAGGCTGACCACCGCCGCCTTGTTGTGCATGAAGCGTCGGCGGGCGTCGGTCCAGGGGCTGCGGCCTTGGACGGCGGTTTGTGCCACGACCGTGAGCTGGCCCACCAGTGCTTCGTTCTTGCTGGACATGAGGGGCTCCGTGTTCAGTAGCGGATCTTGGGGTCCAGCAGCGCATAGGCCAGGTCCACCAGCAGGTTGAGCACCACGGCAATGACGGTGATGAGCACCACCAAGCCCAGCACCAGGGTGTAGTCACGGTTGGCCGCCCCATTGACGATGAGTTTGCCCAGGCCGGGCAGCGAGAACACCGTTTCCGTCACCATGGCGGCAGTGATGGAGGAGATGGCCATGGGGCCAATCAGCGAGACCACGGGCAGCAATGCGGGCTTGAGCGTGTGGCGCAGCACGACGGTGCGCATGGGCAGGCCCTTGGCCCGTGCGGTGCGAATGAAGTTGCTTGACAGCACTTCAATCATGCTGCCGCGCATCACCCGGCCAATGGTGGCGGTGTTGATGATGACCAGCAACGCCATGGGCAGCACCATGTAGCGCACTTCAAAGTCAGACCAGCCACCCGAGGGCACCCATTTGAGCCCGATGGCAAACACCAGCACCAGGACGGGGCCGAGCACAAAGGGCGGGAAGGCATGCCCCACGTTGCCCAGCAGCATGGCGAAGTAGTCCACGAAACTGTTTTGCCGGAGGGCCGCCACGATGCCCAGCGCCACGCCAATCACCAATGCAATCACCATGGAGCCCCCGCCAATCAGGAGCGATACAGGGAGGGCGTTGGCCACCAGTTCATTGACGGTCCAGTCTTCATAGCGAAATGAGGCCCCCAGATCGCCATGGAGCAAACTCTGAAGGTAGAGCAGGTATTGCTTCCAAAGCGGTTCGTCGAGGTGGTACTTGGCTTGCAGGTTGGCCAGCACGGCGGCTGACACTTTGCGTTCGCTGTCGAACGGCCCCCCGGGTGTGAGGTGCAGCATCAGGTAACACAAGGTGATGACCGCCAGCAGCGTGGGCAGGGTTGCCAGCAGACGGCGAAATGCATAAGTCCACATGGCCAGTCTCTTTCAATGTCCTATCCGTTCGTCCGTCGTGGAGAGAGGTAGGCTGTGTGCAAGACTTGGATTGTCAACCATCAACGCCTTTTACTCGGGGGGCTTTTGCGTCTGGAATGGGGTGTTGGTCAATGGCCTGGCGGCCTCGACCCTGTTGCGGCCTTCGGCTTTGGCACGGTACAGGGCGCAGTCCGCACGGGCCAGGAGTGCTTCGATGCGAGTGTCATTCGCCGCACGGGTTGCTATGCCAAAACTCGCTGTGACGTGCACGGGCTGGTCGTTGCAGCGCAATGTCAGCACCTCGGTTTCCTGGCGCAGATACTGCGCAACCCGCATCGCGCCATCGAGATCAGCCCTGGGCAACAGCAAGACAAACTCCTCACCACCATAGCGGCCAAAGAGGTCGTGAGGGCGTTTGTGGCTGCGTGCCAACGCAGCAAATGCACGCAGAACCTGGTCCCCGAAGGCGTGTCCCCAAGTGTCGTTGAGCAGTTTGAAGCGGTCCAGGTCCACCATGATGACGGAGAGTGCTACTTGTTCGCGCTGGGCCCGTTGGAATTCCACGCTTGCCCGCTCGAAAAAGTAGCGGCGTGTCATGGCCTTCGTCAGCTCGTCTTCCCGCGCCGCAGCGAGCACGCTGGCGTAGAGCCTTGCGTTTTGCACCGCCACGGAAACAGAGGCAGCCAATGTCGTGAGGGTGGCCAAGTCCCGATCGGTGTATGCGTAAGGCGCACGGTTTTGGGCGGAGAGGATCCCAATGACTTCATCGTTGATGATCATGGGCGCAAAGAGAAGCGACCGATGGCTGTTTTCCGTGCCGTGGGATTGGGGGAGCTCCGGAAGGTAGCGGCGGTATTCAAGGGTGGCGTCGCCCATCATCAGCGGTTGGCGGTGCTCCACGCACCATCCCGAAAAACTGTTGGAGTTGTGTGTCAACAGCACGGGGGGCAAGCGCTGGCCGCCTTCCAAGAGCAGTTCGTAATGGATCTGGTCGTGCTCGGCATCGTAGAGACCGAGCCCGAAGCTGTCGGTCTTCATGAGCGCACCAATGCCTTTGTACACGGCCAGCACGATGTCTTCGAGCTTGAGGCTGGCCGCAATTTGGCGACCAATGTCGCCCAGCGCAGTGAGTACGCGCGTTTGTTCGCGCAGGTCTTGAGCACTGCGGTCCGCTTCCCATGCCGCGATTTGCTGCTGCACGTCTTGTGCGGCCGTTCGTGCCGATAGCTGTTGGAAGCGTTCAAGCGCTTCAAACGCCTCTTTCCACTGGGCTTGTTGGCGCAGCAGTTGTGCCATGGCACCCCATGCCTTGGTTTCTTGCGGCAGTGCCCCCGTCATCTGTGCCAACTGCACCACCAGCCGCAGCTCGGCTTGTGCCTGTTCGGGGGCGATGGGACTCAGTACGCAGGCCCTCTGCAGGCGGGCTTCCGATTCCACGGATGCATTGCCCATTTGTTGGGACAGGGCGATGGCCTCGTCCAGCGATTGCAGCGCGTCCGAAGTTGCCTGCCTTTGGGTCTGGATGCTGGCGCGCACGATAAGCGCTTCGGCCAGGGTGACGGCATAGCCCAGTTCGCGTGCAAGCGCAATGGATTCGTTCACCATGGACTGGGCCTCGTCCAGCGTGCCCAGTGCTAGTAGCGATTGCCCCAAAGTGTAGAGCGTGATGGCCCGGTTGAGCGGGTGGGAAAAGCCGTTGGCCAGTGCCTGGCGCAATATCTGTTCGGCTGCCGCGTATTGAGTCAGGTTGACCAGGGTGCTGCCGATGTTCAACCGCAGCACATTGGTCAAGGGGTCGTTGGTTCGGACGGCCTCGTCCAGTGCTTCCCGGTATCTGCGCAATGCCAACTCCGAGTTGCCCCTGTCTTTGGCAACGCAGGCCATTCCATTGAGCGCCTTGAGTCGATAGGCCTCGTTTCCCAGGCGTTGCATGGCATGCTCGACGCGCTCGAAAAGGCGCTGGGCTTCGGCGTAGTTGGCACTGTCGAATTCAAGCCAAGCCAGCCAATACTCGCAGTGCGCAGCCGCTGTATCCCACCCATGCTCAAAACAGTGTTGCAGTTCCTGGCGCAACAGTGGCGCTACCTGATCGCTTTGGAGCTGGCGATGCTGGTCTACGAAGTTCGCTAGTGCCAATGCGCGTGCTTCACCAACGGGATGGGTTGGCAGTTCGATGCAAAGTTCGTCCACCGTGGTGGAAGTAAAGGCAAGGGGTGTATGCGGCATTTGGGTTGCGATCATGGTGGCCCGCCTACCAGGGGCGCAGGTTTACCCCCGGAAAGCCCCCCAAAAAATCGATACTGATAATGTAGCGTTTTCGCTTATTTGTAAGGGAGCGTAAGCAAATTGAAACGCAACAACCACCCGACCGGGTGCCCTGTCGGGTGATCTTCGATGGACTGATGCCGGATGAGCAGGCCAGACTCAGTGCTTGATGATGTACAGATCCTTGGAGCGGTAGCGGTCCAGCGAGTTGGTGCTGGAATATCCACCCACCCAGGGCTTGACCAAGCGGGGCATGGAGTATTGCAGCAGGGGCATCAGCGGGTAGTCGTCCATGACCAGTTTGGCCGCCTGTGTCAGAAGCTCTGCACGCTTTTTGTCATCGCTGAGCTTGTTGCCC
>DASUON010000258.1:0-3694 GCA_036276615.1 Burkholderiaceae bacterium | reverse complement strand
TTGCTTCTGATTCGCCTCTGGATGGGGGGGGGTGAACAGTTACCGCCGCTTGGGGGGCGGTGGTGGCTGCTGCGACGGCGGCCAATGCCAGCAGGGCGGTGTAGAGGCGGTTTTTGATGTGGGAATCCCTTTTTTTTGATTGAAATGAACGCTCCAAAACTCTTTCAAAGGTGCTTGACCCAGATGCGAAAGGTTTTGCTGAGCGCAATCCCATGTGCACACAAACCACCAATGTGGCTTGGTTTTGCATGGGCGGCGTAGCATAGCCGAATGCAGGCCACAGTACACCTACCCAAAATGGGGGTGGGGCTCAATTGTTTTTGACTTTAGTTTTTGCTTGGAATGCCGAAATTCATGGATTAGATCACGGAGGATTTGTAGCATGGACATTCGTTTCAATCGGGGAAATTTCCCCATGAAAATTCAACCGGTGGTGGTGGCGGATAGGGGAGCGAGTACACAGCCCCCTGTGGAGGAGGTGGCTAGAGTGGCATCCGAGCACACTCGGGCCACTTTTTCGTCTGAGTCGCTGAAGATGTTGGGCCAATCCATTGACGTGAACAAGCCTGAAACTGTGCGAAGTTTCTTGTCGAACTTTGACTTTCGGCATATCACGCCGAAGGATCTTGCATTTGTGGGTGGGGTTCTTTACGAGGCCGGTGCCATACAGGGGCATGACGCCGCTAATCTTGTGGGCACTGAGTTGGCGTATGAGGTTCCGCTTGACCCCAACAAGGCCATTGATTCATTCAAGGTTTTTGATGATGTTCTTGCTGCCAGCATGGCCGCAGGGCCAATGGCCATTGCAGGCAGACCCAGCGACGCACGTGCTGCTGAGTTCATTCGCCAACTGGCCTCATTTGCAACGTCAGACAGGAGTGAAATATAAAAAATGGAGCCAAGGCTCCCTTTTTTACGGGTGACTGTAGATGACCAGCAATCACAAGTGCAGTGTTTGGGTAATCTTTGATTCAGGCCAGTAATCCCATGGTCAATGCTTTCACGGCTGCGGTCACTTTGTTTGGAGCATCCAATTTGGCCATGGCATTTTTGATGTGGAATTTGACGGTGTCTGTGCTGATCAGCAGTATTTCGGCCACTTGAGCCACTGTTTTTCCATCAACCGTCCATTTCATTATTTCTATTTCTCGCTTGGTCAGTTGGGTGTTTGTGGATCTTTGGTCTCCTGGTGCAGGTTGCGCCAGCAGCATGTGGGCCATGTTCACCAGCAAACTCATTTTGGGTTGCTTGGCGGCCAACTCTTCAACGGTGATGGGGTGGGTTGCTCGTGTCAACGAGAGCATGCTGCGCAGGCCATAGAAGCCTTGCTTGGCTTGGCTCCAGCCATGAATGAGGCCGTGTTTTTTGGCCTCGGCCCGCAATGTTGGGGTTGTGGCAAAGAGTTCGTCAGTCCACAGCAGTGGTTGTTGGCTCAGGTGGCCATGCAGAACGACGGGGTCGATGTGGATGTACCCCGCTTCTTGATAGCGGCGTTGCCACGCTTGCGGGTGGTTGCTGATGAATGTGAGTTTGGGTTGGGTGACTGGCAGCGGTGTTCGCCACCAAAAACAGCACCCTTCAAACCCCAGCGCCGTTGCCGCGGCTTGGATGGCAGAAAACGCCTCTGCCTCTTCAAAAGGTGAGCTCGCGGCTTGTGTGAGCTCATCTGCCCAATGATTCATTGTGTCCACTCCCTGTCACTGTTTTTAATTAAATATACAGGAGTGACATCGCCCCTCGACGAGGAGGCTGCTTTGGTTCAGGTGGCGCTGGCAGAATAGCCGCCCGTGGCCCCCCGGGGGGTATTCCTGATTTGATAGCTGCTTGCGCTTTATTTAAAAGCGATAGAGGCCGTTTTTATATAAAAAGGACATCGTCGTGAACATGCAATCGCTTTGGCCGTGGGGCGCTGTGGTGGTGGCTTACCTGGTGGGGTCGCTGTCGTTCGCGGTCATCGTCAGCCGGGGGTTTGGCCTGTCGGACCCGCGCACCTATGGCAGCAAGAACCCGGGGGCCACCAACGTGCTGCGCTCGGGCAACAAGGCCGCCGCCGCGGTCACGCTGCTGCTGGATGCCCTCAAAGGCTGGCTGCCTGTGTGGGCGGTGCAGGTGTGGGGCAGCGCCCACGGCCTGGGGGATGCCACCGTGGCCGCGGTGGCGCTGGCGGCTTTCCTGGGGCATTTGTTCCCGGTGTTCTTCCACTTCAAGGGCGGCAAGGGTGTGGCCACCGCCGCCGGGGTGCTGTTTGGGGTGGACTGGCTGCTGGGCCTGCTGACGCTGGCGGCCTGGGTGGCGGTGGTGGCGCTGTCACGCATGTCCTCGCTGGGGGCCATTGCCGCCGCGGTGTTTGCGCCGGTGTGTTTCATGTTTGGCGCGGGCGTGGCGTGGGTGGCCTCGGGCCCCATCACCGGCGCCATTGCGGTCATGAGCATCTTGCTGGTCTGGCGCCACAGTGAGAACATCGGGCGCCTGTTGCAAGGCAAAGAATCCAAACTGGGGAGCAAAAAGTCATGAGCGACAACACCCGTCCTGTTCAGCGTCTGAACGTGGCCGCCCGCTACAGCGACGCCGCCATTTTCAATGGGGTGGTTTACCTGGCGGGCGTGGTGCCCGAGTGTGTATCCACCGACATCCGCAGCCAGACGGCCGATGTGCTGGCCCAGATCGATGACCTGCTGGCCCAGGCCGGCAGCGACAAGACCCGCCTGCTGCGGGTGCAGATCTACCTGACCGACATCCGCGACATTGCCGCCATGAACGAGGTGTGGGACGCCTGGGTGGTGCCCGGCCACACCCCGCCCCGGGCCACGGTGCAGGCCCCGCTGGCCGACCCGTCCTGGCGCATCGAGGTGGTGGTGACCGCCGCCCAGCGCTGATTCCACGGCGCTGCGGCCACCGCAGGGCCGGGCCTTCAGGGGCGGCGTTCCAGCACCAGCTGGTCGGCGTCGCTGTGCATCCTGAAGTGTTTGAGGAAACTGTTGCCCAGCAGGGCCACGGGCATGTCGTGCGGCATGACCAAGGCGGTGACCTGCCGCACCTCGACCGAGCCCACGCGCACCGAATCCAGCTGTGTTTGCCACGCGTCCGACACCCCATTGGCCGTGTGGGTGCGGGTCTTCTTGCCCGAGCCTTGGCCGACTTGGATGCCCATGCGCAGCGCGTCCGACCGCCCCAGCGTGACCAGCGTGGCCCCGGTGTCCACCAGGAATTGCACCGTCTGGCCATTGACCGAGCCGCTGGCCAGGTAATGGCCTTGGCCGTTGGCGAACAGCACCACCCGCGTGTCGCCGATGCCGCCCCCGCCGTTGCCCACGCTCACCGGGGCATCGCCCAGCCGCAGGGTGAGCTTGTGGCCATCCACCTGCACCGTGGCCTGGGGGCCGTCCAGGGCGAGCAGTTGCACGCCTTGCACGGTCTGGCCCACGGCCACAAAACGCGGCGGCTGCGTGCCCACCACCAGCAAGGCCTTGTCGCCCGACACCCCGGCCAGTGACACGGCGGTGGCTGCGTGCAGGGCGGTGTGCGGCCACAGCGCGGTGCCTGCCACGGCCCTGATCAGCCGAATCAGCGCCCGCCGTCGGGGCAGGGCGGGGTCAGAACAGGCCCAACCCACGGTCGGCCCCGGTTTTGGACGATGCCAACTGCCGCAGCATCTGTTCCAGGTTGAGGCGCACCCGCACGCCCGAGCCCGACA
>DASUON010000257.1:0-6687 GCA_036276615.1 Burkholderiaceae bacterium | reverse complement strand
CCGGGGCAGGTGCTGGTTCCTCCGGAGATTCCGAGCGTCCACGTGTGGGTGGATGGCCGGGGCGAGGCCACTGAGGGCATGAAACTCAGGCTGGAACGGTTGTTGGACTCGCTCAGCATGCAAACCTACCCCAAGGTGAGTGCGTGGGTGTGTGCGCCCGACCAGGACTTGCCGCAGGCATGGCTGGGCTGTCCCGTTCACCGGGTGAAGCTGAACGATGTGTGGACCGCGGGGGCAGGCTTCTTGTTGGTGACCAAACCGGGTGATTGGCTCATGCCCGACCATGTGGCCCGTTTGGTGGACGCCTTGAACCGCGCACCCGACGCACGTTGGGCGCATGCCGATGTGGGCTTCCGAGGGGATGCGGGGGCTTCGGTGGCCTCGATGGCAGAGTCCGTACCTGTAGGGGCGGTGCTTTGGCGAGCGGCCGATGCGGCCATGCTGCAACCGGCACTGTCTCAGGGGCTGCAGGTGGCGTCATTCGATCGGGGTTGGATGGATCGTGTGGGTCCGTCGGTTCGGGTGGCGGGCGTTTCGGCTTGGCTTGCGCCGCAGCCGGACGCCACCCGGCACCCAGTGAGCGGTGCACGCCGCCGCCGAGCGTGGTGGCAATTTTGGGCGCGAGAAAGGTAAAGACGCATGGTGGTAGCTGCTGACACGGTGATTGCCGTGGTGGGGTTGGGGTATGTGGGCCTGCCGTTGGCGGTGGAGTTCGGGCGGCAATTCAAGACCATTGGATTTGACTTGTCGGCTGACAAGGTGCGCGCCTACCAGCAGGGGCTGGATCCGTCCGGAGAGGTGTCTGCGGCGGATTTGGCCGCTGCGCACCGGTTGGTGTGCACCACCGATGCAGCGCATCTGGCGGAGGCCGATTTTGTGATCGTTGCGGTGCCCACGCCGGTCGATCAGGCGCACCGGCCCGACTTCGGGCCCCTGGAATCGGCCAGCCGCAGCGTGGGGCAGCACATGAAGGCAGGGTGTGTCGTCATTTATGAGTCCACGGTGTATCCGGGGGCGACGGCCGAAATCTGCATTCCCATCCTGGAGCAGTGTTCGGGCAAGCGTTGGAAAGTTGATTTCAACGTGGGTTACAGCCCGGAGCGCATCAACCCCGGAGACAAAGAGCACGGCTTGCGCAAGGTGGTCAAGGTCGTTTCCGGGGACACCCCCCACACGGCAGACCGCGTGGCCGCCTTGTACAGCACGGTGGTGGAAGCGGGGGTGTTCAGGGCCAGCAGCATTGAGGTTGCCGAGGCGGCCAAGGTGATCGAAAACATCCAGCGGGACTTGAACATTGCCCTGATGAACGAGCTGGCGGTCATTTTTGACCGGTTGCAGTTGGACACCTCCGAGGTGCTGGCCGCCGCTGGGACCAAGTGGAATTTCCTGCGGTTTCGCCCGGGGTTGGTGGGCGGGCATTGCATTGGCGTTGACCCGTATTACCTGACCCACAAGGCGGAAATGCTGGGCTACCACCCCGAGGTGATTCTGGCGGGGCGGCGCATCAACGATGGCATGGCCAAGTTTGTCGCTGAAAAGACCATCAAGTTGATGATTCAGGCCGGGTGCGGCATTCGAGGGGCCAAGGTGAATGTGCTGGGGCTCACGTTCAAGGAAAACTGCCCGGATCTGCGCAATTCCAAGGTGCCTGACATCGTTCGCGAGCTGGAAAGTTATGGGGTGGAGGTGTTCGTCCACGACCCGTTGGCCGATGCCGACGACGCCCGTCACGAATACCAGTTGGCGTTGACTGCCCGTGAGTCGTTGCCGCAGGCCGATGCTGTGGTGTTGGCGGTGTCGCATCGCCCGTATGTGGACGGGGGGTGGCCATGGGTCCAGCCTCTGGTCAAGGATGGCGGGTGTGTGGTCGATGTGAAGGCCGCCCTGGACCTCAGCCCTCCGTGCGCGGTTTCCTATTGGCGCTTGTGACCCGCGTGCCCCTGATCGGTGCGCTGGGGCATGCGCGGCGATAATCCTCGCCCGTTACGGAACTCTTGCCGAATGATTTCGCTGGCCCTCATTGCATTTCTGGTGTCCTTCGTCTGCGGGGTGTGGATTGTCCGCACGGCCAAGACCCATGCGCGCATCTACCGGTTGGACAAGCCCCAGCGGTTCCACGCCGGTGCCGTGCCGCGGATTGGCGGCGTGGCGGTGTGCGCGGGCATGGGGGTGGCTTGGATGGCCGCCGCGCTGCTGGAGTTTCTGGGCATTCAATTGAACGTTCGCTTGGAGTTCGGCACCTTGCTGGCCTGGGGGCTGGCGCTGTTGCCCACCGTTGGCGGCGGTGTGGTGGAGGATTTGACCCAGCGCTTGTCGCCCCGATACCGCATGGTCCTGAGTTTCATGGGGGGCGGCTTGGCGGTGGCGTGGCTGGGCCTGAGTGTCGACCGGCTGGGCAATGCCGAGTTGGATGCGTTTTGGGCGGCGGTGCCGTTTGCGGGCACGGTGCTGGCCCTGCTGGCCATCGCCGGTTTGCCCCATGCCTTCAACATCATCGACGGCTACAACGGCTTGGCGGGGTTTGTGGCCGTGCTGGTGTGTTTGGCGCTGGCGCATGTGTCGCTCCAGGTGGGGGACCGGCAGCTGGCGGCCATGTTGATGTGCTTGGTGGGGGCCACCGCCGGGTTTCTGGTGTGGAATTACCCCCGTGGGCTGTTTTTTGCCGGAGATGGCGGCGCGTACCTGTGGGGCGGCGTCACGGCCATTGCCAGCATCACCCTGGTGCAGCGGCACCCCGAGGTGTCACCGTGGTTTCCCATGCTGCTGCTGATCTATCCGGTGTGGGAGACGGTGTTTTCCATCTACCGCAAGATGGTGCGCGGCGTGTCTCCGGGGGTGGCGGATGCGTTGCACTTCCATCAGCTCATTTACCGCCGCATCGTGCGCGAGGTGTTCCACGACGATGAGGCCCGGCGCATGCTGATGCGCAACAACCGCACCTCGCCCTACCTGTGGGGCTTCACGCTGCTGACGGTGATCCCGGCCTTGCTGTTTTGGCGCAACACCCCCGTGCTGCTGGCGTTTTGCGTGTTGTTCGTGTGCACCTACGTGCCCGCCTACCTGATGATTGTGCGCTTCAAGGTGCCGCGCTGGATTCGCCGCGGTCGGCACTGACTTTCCCTTGTAGAACTGGCCCCCACCATGACCGACGTCACCCACATTGCCCCCCGCGAAAAGGCCGAAATCCTGGCCCAGGCCCTGCCGTACATCCGCAAGTACCACGGGCGCACCATGGTCATCAAATACGGCGGCAACGCCATGACCGACCCGGCCCTGCAGCAGGACTTTGCCGAAGACGTGGTGCTGCTCAAGCTGGTGGGCATCAACCCGGTGGTGGTGCACGGCGGCGGCCCGCAGATCGAAACCCTGCTGCAGCGCCTGGGCAAGAAGGGCCAGTTCATCCAGGGCATGCGCGTGACCGATGCCGAAACCATGGAAGTGGTGGAGTGGGTGCTGGCCGGTGAGGTGCAGCAGGACATCGTGGGCCTGATCAACGCCGCCGGCGGCAAGGCCGTGGGCCTGACCGGGCGCGATGGGGCCATGATCCGCGCCCGCAAGCTGCGCCTGACCGACCCGCAGCAACCCGAGGTGGAACACGACGTGGGGCAGGTGGGCGACATCGTCGCCATCGACCCCAGCGTGGTCAAGGCCCTGCAGGACGACCAGTTCATCCCCGTGGTCAGCCCCATCGGGTTTGGCGAGCACAACGAAAGCTACAACATCAACGCCGACGTGGTGGCCGCGCGCCTGGCCACCACCTTGCAGGCCGAAAAGCTGCTGATGCTGACCAACATCCGCGGCGTGCTGGACAAGGCCGGCGAGCTGCTGACCGAACTCTCCCCCCAGCGCATCGACGAACTGTGCGCCGACGGCACCATCAGCGGCGGCATGATCCCCAAGATTGCCGGTGCGCTCGACGCCGCCAAGGCCGGCGTGAACGCCGTGCACATCATCGACGGGCGGGTGCCCCACGCCCTGCTGCTGGAGGTGCTGGGCAACCAGCCGTTTGGCACCATGATCCGCTCGGCCTGAGCTGCCTCCCCGTGGTGCCAGGGTTTGCCGGGCTGATGAATGCTATTTTTTGTATAGCTGCTTTCGCTTTTATATAAAGCGCCAGAGGCCAATTTTTCTTAAATCCCATGCGCCTGCTCCTGGTGGAAGACGACCTGATGGTGGCCAGCGGCATCAAGCTGGGGCTGTGCGACGCGGGTTATGCGGTCGATTGGGTGGGCAGCGCCGAGCGTGCGCTGGAGGCCGCCCAGGCCGAGGCGTTTGACATTGCCGTCATCGACATCGGTTTGCCGCAGATGGACGGCCTGTCGCTCACCGCCGCGCTGCGGGCCGAGGGCAAGACCTTCCCCGTGCTCATCCTCACCGCCCGCGACGCCCTGGAAGACCGGGTGCAGGGCCTGGACCTGGGCGCGGACGACTACATGGTCAAACCCTTCGAACTGCCCGAACTGCTGGCCCGCTTGCGCGCCTTGCTGCGGCGCTCGCAAGCTGCCACATCGGCGGTGCTCAGCTTTGGCCCGCTGGAGATGGACACTGCTCTGCGCCAGACCCGGGTGGGTGGTGTGCTGCTGGACCTGGGCCCCCGCGAGTGGACGGTGCTGGAGTACCTGCTGCTCCAGGCCCCCAAACCCGCCGCCAAGGACAAGCTGCTGCAGGCCCTCACCGGGTGGGACAAGGAAATCACCCCCAACGCCATCGAGGTCTACGTGTCCCGCCTGCGGGCCAAGCTGGACCCGGCCGGGGTGGTGCTGCGCTCCATCCGAGGTTTTGGCTACCGGCTGGAGCTGAGTTCCGGCGCAGAGGCCCCCGGGCCCGCCGTCGATGGCGGAACCTGAGCGCCGCCACCCCTTGATGGGGGATTTGCAGCGCCGCCTGCTGCTGCTGCTGCTGGTCCCCTTTGGTCTGGTGCTGGTGGTGGGCACCTGGCTGCACTACCAGGCCGCCGGGACCGCGGCGGTGCAGCAGGACAAGCTGCTGATGAAGCTGGCCCCCATGCTGGCCGACTCCATCCTGTCGGCTGAGGCCCCCGACCCGTCCTTGGAGCCGGAAGAAGCCGCGCTCAAACCCCTGCGCCCCGTGCTGCTGATGGCCCCGCCGGTGGACGAGTTCCTCAACGCCCGCGACGGCAGCACCGGCTACAGCATCGTCGCCCCCAATGGCGAGCTGATCCTGGGCGATGCCTGGTTGCCCGCCATGAACCCCAACACCCTGGAGCCTGAGTTCATCAGCGTGACCGAAGGCGGCGTGACTTACCGTGTGATTGCCCAGCGCGTGCACACGGCGGTGGGCGAGGTCATCGTGCAGCTGGCCGATGGGTCAGACGCCCGCCAACAGTGGTTCAAGACCGTGCTCAGCCGCGTGCTGCTGCCCAACGCCGTGCTGATGGTGGTGGCCGCCTGGTGGGTGCGCTGGGCGGTGCAGCGGGCGTTGCGCCCGCTGGTGGAGCTGAAAACCGCGGTGGAACACCGCTCGCCCCGCGACCTGAGTCCCTTGGCCGCAGAGGCCATTCCCAGCGAGGTGAAGCCCCTGGTGGGCTCCCTCAACCGCCTGTTTGAAATGGTGAACGCCCAGGCCGAGGCCCAGCGCCGCTTTGTGGCCGATGCCGCGCACCAGCTGCGCACCCCCATTGCCGGCCTGCAGGCCCAGGTGGAGGCCTGGGGCATGGCCGCCGGTTCCCGAGGGGCCGACCCCTGGCTGAAACTGCCGGTGGAGCAGGTGCTGCGCCTGCGTGCGGCCTGCCGCCGCACCTCGCAACTGGCCAACCAGCTGCTGGCCTTGTCCCGGGCCGACGCCTCCACCCTGGCCACCCAGCCCATGCAGCGTGTGGATTTGCAGCGCCTGTGCGAAGCGGTGCTGTCCAGCCTGCTGGACGAGGCGCTGTCGCACCAGATCGACCTGGGGATGGATGCCCAGCCTGCGCAGGTGGACGGGCATGAATGGCTGCTGCGCGAGCTGCTCATGAACCTGGTGGACAACGCCCTGCGCTACACCCCGGCGGGGGGCTGCGTCACCCTGCGCTGCGGCATGGTGGGCGGGCAGGCGTGGCTGGAGGTGGTGGACAACGGCCCCGGCATCCCCGAGGCCGAGCGCACCCGCGTGCGCGAACGCTTCTACCGTGTGCCCGGCACCCAGGCCGAAGGCAGTGGCCTGGGGTTGGCCATTGCCGACGAAATCGCCCGCGCCCATGCCGCCACCTTGCGGTTGGAGGGGGTGTCCGGCGGGCAAGGGTTGAGCGCCAAAGTCTGTTTCGGCTTGTTGATATGAATGCGGTAAAACCTGTGCGATACTTCCAAAGATACGGTGAGATTTCGTATTCTTAAAGCAGACATCACGCCGCCAAGCGGCAACAGCAACTGAGAAGATTACATGCCATATAGCAATGTAGAGCAGATTACGCCCATTATGCAAGAGGTTCTGCGGGTCAGACCCTCGAGGATGCTAGATGTCGGCTGCGGATTGGGTGTTTACGGCTTCCTGAGTCGAATTCAGCTGGATCTGTATTTCGACGAGGAATTTTACAAGAAGTTGTTTCGCAGCCATCGCGGTGCGAATACCTGGAGCGGCGCTCGGATCGACGCCATTGAAGGGTTTGCGGATTATTTGGACTACATTCCAAGTTGGGTCTACAACCAAATCACGGTTGAGGATGTGCGCACGGCGTTGCCAAAGATTGCG
>DASUON010000256.1:0-3842 GCA_036276615.1 Burkholderiaceae bacterium | reverse complement strand
GCGTGTTGCTGCTGGAATCTGCCCCTCGCGCGTGGCGGGGCGGCAACTCGGCACACACCCGCAACCTGCGCTGCATGCACGACGCCCCGCAGGACGTGCTGGTCGATGCCTACCCGGAAGAGGAGTTCTGGCAAGACCTGCTCAAGGTCACCGGCGGGCAGACCAACGAACACCTGGCACGCCTGACCATCCGGGCGTCCTCCACCTGCCGCGACTGGATGCGCCAGCACGGCGTGCATTTCCAGCCACCGCTGTCGGGGGCGCTGCATGTGGCGCGCACCAACGCATTCTTCATGGGTGGCGGCAAGGCCCTGGTCAACGCCTACTACCGCAGCGCCGAAAAGCTGGGGGTACGCATCCGCTACGAATCGCCGGTGGACCGGCTGGAAATCGACAGCGGCGAGTTTGTGGCCGCGCACGTGAAGGGTGAACGCATCACCGCCAAGGCCTGTGTGCTGGCCGCGGGGGGGTTTGAGTCCAACCGCGAATGGCTGCGCCAGGCCTGGGGCCAGAACGAACGCGGCGAATGGCCCGCAGACCAGTTCCTGATCCGCGGCACCCGCTACAACCAGGGCACCCTGCTCCGGCACATGCTCGACGACCACGGTGCCGACCGCATTGGCGACCCCACCCAGGCCCACATGGTGGCCATTGACGCACGGGCACCGCTGTACGACGGCGGCATCTGCACCCGCATCGACTGCGTCTCGCTGGGCGTGGTGGTCAACCGCGAGGGCCAGCGCTTCTACGACGAAGGCGAGGACTTCTGGCCCAAGCGTTACGCCATCTGGGGCCGCCTGGTGGCGCAGCAGCCGGGGCAGATCGGCTACTCCATCATCGACAGCAAGGCCATCGGGCGCTTCATGCCCCCGGTGTTCCCGGGCGTGCAAGCCAACACGCTGGCGAAACTGGCGCAGAAGCTGGGACTGGACCCGGCCACCCTGGTCCACACGCTGGAGGCCTACAACGCCGCCTGCCGCCCCGGCACCTTCGACCACACGCAACTGGACGACTGCCACACCCAAGGGCTGACGCCCGCCAAGACCCACTGGGCCCGCCCCATCGACACCGCCCCCTTCTACGCCTATGCCGTGCGCCCGGGTGTGACCTTCACCTACCTGGGGCTGCACACCGACGACACCGCCGCCGTGCGCTTTGGCAACGTGCCCAGCCGCAACCTGTTCGTGGCCGGCGAAATGATGGCCGGCAACGTGCTGGGCAAGGGCTACACCGCGGGTGTGGGCATGTCCATTGGCACGGCCTTTGGCCGCATTGCGGGCACCAATGCTGCCCATACTGCCCATACCGCCCGCGCCGCCCTCAACCTCCCCACCCCACGCCATGCAAACGCTTGAAGCCCTGACCCAGGAGGCCCGCGCCCTGGCCAACGGCGAACCCCTGAACCCCGCCGAAACCGAAGTGGCGCGCCAGATGCAGATCTGCAACGCCTGCCGCTACTGCGAAGGCTTTTGCGCCGTGTTCCCGGCCATGACCCGCCGCCTGACCTTTGCCAAGGCCGACGTGCACTTTCTGGCCAACCTGTGCCACAACTGCGGTGCCTGCCTGCACGCCTGCCAGTACGCGCCGCCGCACGAGTTCGCCATCAACGTGCCGCAGGCCATGGCACGGGTGCGCGGCCACACCTATGCCGACTACGCCTGGCCCCCGGCCCTGGGCCAGCTGTACCAACGCAATGGCCTGACCTTGGCCGTGGCACTGGTGGCTGCACTGGCGTTGTTCATGGCCCTGGCCGTGGCCACCCAAGGAGGCTCCGTCGCCAGCTTGTGGGGAGCAGCGGCCAGCCAAGGGCACTTTGGCGACGTGTTCCCCCACAACCTGCTGGTGGGCCTGTTTGCACCCGTGTTCCTGCTGGTGGTGGGGGCCTTGACCCTGGGCGTGCGCCAGTTCTGGCACACCCTCACCCCGGCCACCAGTGGTGCGCCCTTGAGCCTGCCCGCATCGGCCGAGGCCACCCAGACCGTGCTGCAACTCAAGTACCTGGACGGTGGCCACGGCGACGGCTGCCACAACGAGGACGACGCCTACACCCTGTCACGCCGTCGCTTCCACCACTTCACCTTCTACGGCTTTGCCCTGTGTTTTGCCGCCACCAGCGTGGCCACGCTCTACCACTACCTGTGGGGCTGGGAAGCACCTTACGACCTGCCCTCGCTGCCCAAGCTGCTGGGCGTGGTCGGCGGCATCAGCCTGATGGTGGGCACCCTGGGCCTGTGGCGGCTGAACCTGCGCCGCCACCCCCTGCACGGCGACGCCGCCCAAAAGCCCATGGACCTGGGCTTCATCGCCCTGCTGTTCCTCACCGCCAGCAGCGGCCTGGCGCTGTGGCTGGCCCGCGGCAGCGCCGCACAGGTGCTGCTGCTGTGCCTGCACCTGGGCGCGGTGATGGCGCTGTTCCTCACCCTGCCCTACGGCAAGTTTGCCCATGGCGTGTTCCGCACCGCGGCGCTGCTGCGCCACGCCGTGGAAAAGCGCCAGCCCAACCCCATCGGCCTGGGCGCCGACTGAGTTTTCCCCACCCACAACACACCCGGAGATGAATCCATGAACAAGCGCCACTTTCTGCGCGCAACGGCCTGCGCCTGTGCAGCCGTTGCGGGCCTGAATGCTCCCTGGGTCCAAGCCCAGGAGTTTCCCCCCAAAAAGCCCGTGACCATCGTGGTGGGCTTTGCCGCCGGGGGCGCGGCCGATGCCGCGGCCCGCATCATCGGCAAGAAGCTGGGTGACAACCTGGGCGTGCCCGTGATCATCGACAACAAGGCCGGTGCGGGCGGCAACATCGCCCACCAGTACATCGCCAAAAGCGCCCCCACCGATGGCAGCGTGCTGCTGTTCGGCTCGGTTGGCCCGCTGGCCATTGCCCCGCACCTCATGAAGCTGGGTTACGACCCGGTGAAGGACCTGGCCCCCATCACCATGGGCGTCAACTTCCCCAACGTGCTGGTGGTCAACGCCGAGACCAAGATCAAGACCTTTGCCGAGTTCATCGCCCAGGCCAAGGCCCACCCCGGCAAGCTGGAATACGCCTCCACCGGGGCCGGGTCCGCCTCCCACCTGGCGGGCGAGCTGATGGACGACATGGCCAAGATCGACACCGTGCACGTGCCCTACAAGGGCGGTGCCCCCGCGCTGCAAGACCTGCTGGGCGGGCGCGTGGCCATGTACTACTCCACGCTCAACACCTCCCAGCCCCATTTCCAGAGCGGCAAGCTGGTGCCCCTGGCCGTGACCGGCCCCAAGCGCATGCCGCAGTTGCCCAACATCCCCACCATCGCGGAATCGGGCTACCCGGGCTACAGCGCCACCAACTGGTACGCCTTTGTGGCCCCCGCCAAGGTGCCCACCGCCATCCTGGACCGCTGGAACACCGAGCTGGTGAAGGTGCTGAAAACCCCTGAGGTGGTGGCCGAGCTCAACACCCACGGCATGCCGCCCCAACCCGGCACCCGCGAGGAGCTGGCCAAGGACATCGAGCGCGAATCCGTCACCTGGGGCCGCGTGATCCGCGACCGAAAGATCACGATCCAGTGACGCCACCTTTCACGCCAACAACACCACGGAGACAAACCATGAACCTGTTCCACACCATGAGCCGCCTGACCCGCCGGGGTCTGGGCGCGGTGCTGATTGCCCTGTGGGCCACCCAGGCCGCACTGGCGGGCGAAATCCGCGTTGTCACCTCCGGCGCGTTCACCGAGGCCTACAAGCAGCTGGTGCCCCTCTACGAAGCGGCCACGGGCCACAAGGTCATCAGTTCCTACGGCGCGTCCATCGGCAATGCGCCCGACTCCATCCCCAGCCGTTTTGCACGGGGCGAGGCTTTT
>DASUON010000255.1:0-2339 GCA_036276615.1 Burkholderiaceae bacterium | reverse complement strand
GAGTTCCGCAACCGGCTGGACGCCATGGTCAGCTTCAAGGCGCTGGACGAGCAGATCATCCTGCGCGTGGTGGACAAGTTCCTGCTCCAGCTGGAAACCCAACTGGCCGAGAAGAAGGTGGAGGTCACCTTCTCCGACACGTTGCGCAAGCACCTGGCCAAGAAGGGCTTCGACCCCCTGATGGGCGCACGCCCCATGCAGCGCCTCATCCAGGACACCATCCGCCGTGCCTTGGCCGACGAGCTGTTGTTCGGCCGCCTGACCGAAGGCGGGCGACTGTCGGTGGACTGGGTCACCCAGACCGACGACAAGGGCGTGGAGACCGGCGACGTCAAGCTGGACATCACGCCGCTGCCCAAGAAGGCTGACAAGGCCAAGCCCGAAGAGGCCGTGACCGACTGAGCGGTCCCCAGCCGCAACGGCTTTGGAGCCCAGCCCCAGTCAGCGCCACTACTGGCGCAAGAACCTGACCCTGACCGCCGTTCTGCTGGGACTGTGGTTCGGGGTCACCTTTGGCGTGGCCTTTTTTGCCCGTGAGCTGCGCTTTCGCTTCTTCGGCTGGCCGTTCAGTTTCTGGGTGGCGTCGCAGGGGGCGCTGATCGTCTTTGCCCTCATCGTCTGGGTCTATGCCCATGTCATGGAGCGTCTGGACGAAGCCCACGGCTTGGACGAAGAAGGCTGAGTCCACCCCATGCCCCACATGTTCCGAGGTTCCCGTGGCGATGCCGAGGCGTCGTCGTCCGCGTTCCGCCGTCAGGTGGACAAGGCCTACCGCTGGTACACGCTGTGGTTCGCCCTGTTTGTGGCGGCGCTGGCGGTGGCCGAGCAGATGGGCATGTCGCGCGAGTGGATCGGCTTCATGTTCCTGCTGGCCACGGTGTCGGTGTACGCGGGCATCGGCATCATGTGCCGCACCACCGATCCCGTGGAGTACTACGTGGCCGGGCGGCGGGTGCCGGCGCTCTACAACGGCATGGCCACGGGGGCCGACTGGATGTCGGCCGCGTCCTTCCTGGGGCTGGCGGGCACGCTGTACCTGTCGGGCTACACCGGACTGGCGTTTGTGCTGGGCTGGAGTGGCGGGTTTTGCCTGGTGGCGTTCTTGCTGGCCCCCTACCTGCGCAAGTTCGGGCAGTTCACCATCCCCGACTTCTTGGGGGAGCGCTACGGCGGCAACGTGCCGCGCTTGCTGGGCATTGCGGCCACCTTGCTGTGCTCGTTCACCTACGTGGTGGCCCAGATCTACGGCGTGGGGCTGATCACCTCGCGCCTGTTGGGGGTGGCGTTCGAGCTGGGCATTTTCCTGGGCCTGGGCGGGGTGCTGGTGTGTTCGTTCCTGGGGGGCATGCGGGCGGTGACCTGGACGCAGGTGGCGCAGTACATCGTGATCATCGTGGCCTACATGATTCCCGTGGTCTGGCTCAGCATGAAGCAGACGGGTGTGCCGGTGCCGCAGGTGGTGTATGGCTACCAGCTGGAGAAGGTGTCCGCCATCGAGTCCGATCTGGGCGTGGACACCCGTGAACTGGAGGTGCGGCAGGTGTTTGCCGACCGCGCCGCGCGGCTGGAAGCCAAGCTGGCCGACCCCGTTCGCGCCCTGGCCGACGATCGCAAGGCCGCGGAAGCCCAACTGGCGGCCGTGCGTGCGGCCCACGCCCCCCAAAAGGAGCAGGTGGCCGCCGAGCGGACCCTGGCAAGGCTGCCCCGCGAGCCTGAGGCCGCCGTGGCCCGCTGGCAGCAGGAGTTGGCCGAGGTGCAGGTGAAGGCCAAACCCCTCAACGGCATGCCGCCGCAGGCTCAGCAGTTTGCGGGCAACCCCAACGGAACCCCGCAAGAGCAGGCGCTGTTTGACCAGTCTCGCCGCAACTTCCTGGCGCTGGTGTTCTGTCTGATGGTGGGCACCGCGGCGCTGCCCCATGTGCTCACGCGCTACTACACCACCCCCAACGTGAAGCAGGCGCGGCAGTCGGTGACCTGGTCGTTGCTGTTCATCGTGCTGCTGTACTTCACCGCCCCGGCGCTGGCGGTGCTGGTCAAGTACGAGGTGTTTCACAACGTGGTGGGCAGCTCCCTGAGCCATTTGCCGGCCTGGGTGGATGCCTGGCACAAGGTGGACCCCAGCCTGCTGTCCATCACCGACATCAATGGCGATGGCGTGCTGCAACTCAACGAGATGAACATCGGTGGCGACATCATCGTGCTGGCCACCGCCGAAATTGCCGGGTTGCCCTATGTGGTGTCTGGCCTGGTGGCCGCGGGCGGGCTGGCGGCGGCGCTGTCCACGGCAGACGGGTTGCTGCTGACCATTTCCAGCGCCCTGAGCCACGACCTGTACTTCA
>DASUON010000254.1:0-6014 GCA_036276615.1 Burkholderiaceae bacterium | reverse complement strand
AGCCAGCGCCCGCGCCTGGACATTCGCCATTGAGCGATGCCCCACGGCATTGCAGCGGTGGGCACACCTTTTACATGAGTTCAGTGGTTATGCACAAATACATAGCGAACACATCAATCAAATCAAGCGCTACAGTCATTTTTTGTTTGATGTTTTTTGGGGTGGCTGCACAGGCGGCTCCCCGGGTGGAGCGCTGGCAGCACCCCAGCGGCGCCCAGGTGGCGTGGGTGGAGGCGGCAGGCATTCCCATGCTGGACCTGCGGGTCGACTTCGACGCAGGCTCGCGCCGCGACCCGGCCGATCAACCCGGTCTGGCCGAAGCCATGGCCCTGATGAGTCAGCGCGGTGTGGCCGCCAGCACGACCGAACCCGCGCTGGACGAAAACGCCCTGACCGAGCGCTGGATGGACCTGGGCGCGCAATGGTCGGTGTCTGCCAGCCCGGATCGGTTGAGCGTTCAGCTGCGCACCCTCACCGATGCCCCGGTGTTGAATGCGGCGGTCGGCCTGGCCGCCCGCGTGTTGGCGCAGCCCGCCTGGACCGCCACCGATTCCGCCAGCCGTGCCGCCCTGCAAACCGTGTGGCAGCGTGACCGCGAGCGCTGGTCGGCCCAGTGGCACAACCGCCAGGTGCAGCCCGATGTGGTGGCCTGGCAGCGTTTTCAGGCCGCGGTGTACGGTACCCATCCCTATGGGGCCTTGGCCACCCCGGACAGCTGGGCCCGCATCACCCTGGACGACATGCAGCGCCACTGGCAACGCCATGTGCAGCCCTGCCACGCCCGGGTGAGCCTGGTGGGGGCCGTCAGTCGGGCGCAGGCCGATGCGCTGGTGTCCACGCTGATGGCGGGCTTGCAAAGCACCGGGGCGGCCCAGCCCGCGGGTGGCGCGTGCAGTGCCTTGCCGCCCGTGCCCGAGGTGGTCCCCTTGCAGGCCGCCCAGACCCTGCGGGTGCCCATGGACACGGCCCAGACCCATGTGCTGCTGGGGCAGCCGGGCCACACCCGGCGCGACCCGGACTTCTTCCCGCTGCTGCTGGGCAACTACGTGCTGGGCGGCGGGGGCTTTGTGTCCCGCCTGACCACCGAGGTGCGGGAGAAGCGGGGCCTGAGCTACGGGGCCTACAGCTACTTCATGCCCGGTGAACACGCCGGGGCCTTCATGGCCGGTTTGCAGACCCGCCCCGAGCAGGCCGACAACGCGCTGGCCGTGGCCCGCGAGGTCATTGCCGGGTTCGTGGCCCAGGGACCCACGGACGCCGAATTGAAGGCCGCCAAGGACTTCATGGTCAACGGCTTTGCCCTGCGCATCGACACCAACCGCAAGCTGCTGGACAACGTGGCCAACATCCTCTGGTTCGACCTGCCGCCCGATTACCTGCAAACCTGGACCGAGCACATCCAGGCCGTGACGGTGGCCGACATCCGCCGCGCTTTTGCCCGCGTGTTGCTGCCCCAGCGCATGGTGGCCGTGGTGGTGGGCGGCAAGGCCAAAGACTGAGTGGCGGGGACCGTTATGCTCGGTCCCCATGTCCGCATCGCATTCTTCTTCTCGCCCCCCGTCGTCCAAGCCAACCACTGCCCGCAGGCCGGTGCCCAAGGCCCCCCCGCACGAGGTCCGCATCATCGGTGGGCTGTGGAAGCGCACCCCGCTGTCGGTGCCCGATTTGCCCGGCCTCAGGCCCACACCGTCCCGGGTGCGTGAAACCCTGTTCAACTGGCTGGGGCAGGACTTGCCGGGCTGGCGCTGCGTTGATGCCTTTGCCGGCAGCGGGGCGCTGGGGCTGGAAGCCGCATCGCGCGGTGCCACTGAGGTCCTGATGGTGGAGCAAGACGCCACCCTGGTCGCCAACCTGCGCAAGGTGGTGCAAAAGCTCAAGGCCCACCAGGTCAAGGTGGACCGGGGTGATGCGCTGGCCGCCCTGCAGCGCCTGGCCGGGCAGGGCTGGGACCTGGTGTTCCTGGACCCGCCGTTCGGAGACGATGGCAACCCCGTGTTGTTCACCCAGGCCCTGAAGGCGGCGCGGGCCGCCTTGCACGAGACCCGGGGCCAGGTCTACCTGGAGTCCCCCCGCGCCTGGACCGACGACGAGCTGGCCCCGCTGGGCCTGCGCATCCAGCGCCAAGGCAAGGCCGGTGCGGTTCACCATGCGCTGCTTGCGGGGATACCGCTGCCCGGATAATCACGCCTTTGCTTTTTTCTTGACAGACATGACTCGCACAGCGGTTTACAGCGGCACGTTCGACCCCATCACCCTGGGCCACGAAGATGTGGTGCGCCGTGCGGCGGGCCTGTTTGACCGGCTCATCGTGGCCGTGGCCATGGCCCACCACAAGAACACCCGCTTCACGCTGGCCCAGCGCATGGCCTTGGCCAAGGACGCGCTGGCCGACCTGTCGGGCGTGGAGGTGCTGCCGTTTGACGGGCTGATCATGGACTTCTGCCGCCAGCAGGGGGCCAGCGCGGTGGTGCGTGGCATCCGCAACGTGACCGATTTCGACTACGAGGCCCAGATGGCCGCCATGAACCGCAAGCTCAACCCGGCGGTGGAAACGGTGTTCCTGCTGCCGCAGGCCGAGTTGCAGTGCATCTCCAGCACCCTGGTGCGCGAGATCGCCAAGCTGGGCGGCGACGTGTCCGCCATGGTCAGTCCGGGGGTGGCCGCGGCGCTGCGCCCCCCGGTGGTGCAGGCCTGAGGAGACACCATGGCCCTGATGATCACTGCCGAGTGCATCAACTGCGATGTGTGCGAACCCGAGTGCCCCAACCAGGCCATCTACATGGGTGAGGAGCACTACGACATCGACCCCCACAAGTGCACCGAGTGTGTGGGGCATTTCGACGAGCCGCAGTGCATGCAGGTGTGCCCGGTGAGCTGCATCCCGGTCCACCCCGAGCATGTGGAAACCCGCGAAACGCTGATGCAGAAGTTTGAGCGCCTGCAACAACAGGCCAAGGTGGCCTGAGGCCCGTCACTCCGCAGCGGCGGGGGGCGCCACGGGTTTGGGTGGCTTGGGGCGCGGGGGCTTGCTGGTGTGGATTTGCACCGTGGCCTTGTCCATGCGCCCGGCCACCAGGTCGTCCACGGCCTTCAGGCTGCGCTCAATGGCTTGTGCAATGGCGTCGTGGTGCTCCAGGCTGGGTTTTTTCAGCACCCAGTTCACCACTTCGGCCTTGTCGCCGGGGTGTCCAATGCCCAGGCGCAGGCGCCAGTAGTCGGCACTGCCCAGTTGGCCATGGATGTCGCGCAGGCCGTTGTGGCCCGCATGGCTGCCGCCCTGTTTGAGCTTGGCTTCGCCCGGGGGCAGGTCCAACTCGTCATGGACCACCAGGATTTCAGACGGTTGGATCTTGAAGAAGCGCGCCAGCGCCGCCACCGACTGCCCCGACTTGTTCATGAAGGTCTGGGGTTCCAGCAACCAGACGGTTTGACCGGCCACCGTGGTGCGCGCCGCCAGCCCGTAGTAGCTGCGCTCGGGCTGCAGGCGCACCTTCCAGTGCGAGGCCAGGGCGTCGATCCACCAGAAACCGGCGTTGTGGCGGGTGTCGTCGTAGTCGGGCCCGGGGTTGCCCAGGCCCACAAACAGCTTGATCATGGTGTGGCCGCAGTTTCAGCTCAAAAAAAAGCCCGCTGGCAGGAGCGGGCTTCGCGGGAGAGTGGCCGTGTCGGGCCACCCAAGGGCTTTATTTCTTGCCCTTGCCCTTCTTCTTGTCGTCGGTCTTGGTTTCTTGGACCACGACCACTTCGGGTTCGGGTTCGACCAGGGTGGCCAGGGTCTGGTTGGGGCGGCCATGGGTGACCACCTTGGTGTTGGCGGGCAGCACCAGGTCCTTCAGGTGGATGGACTGGCCCTTGACGGCTTTGCTCAGGTCCACGGTGATGAACTCGGGCAGGGCCGTGGCAAAGCACTCCAGTTCCACTTCGTTGGCCACGTGGTTGACCAGGCACTTGTCTTCCTTGACGGCAGGCGAATCTTCAGCGCCGACGAAGTGCAGGGGCACCTTCTTGTGCAGACGGGTGGTGGCGTCCACGCGCTGGAAGTCCACGTGCAGCACCAGTTGCTTGAACGGGTGGTATTGCACGTCACGCAGCAGCACTTGGCTGGTCTGACCGGCCAGTTCCATTTCCAGGATGGAGGCGTGGAAAGCTTCCTTCTTCAGGGCGTGCCACAGGGCATTGTGGTCCAGCTCGACTTGCACGGCGGGCGTGGCGCCACCGTAGACGATGCCTGGGGTACGACCGGTGTTGCGGAGACGGCGGCTCGCACCCGTGCCCTGCTTGGCGCGCTCGAAAGCGACAAATTTCATCATGATGAGACTCCTTGTGAGGCACACCCCGCGACCAGGGCACACCTCGGTTTCAAAAACGAACCCCGCCGGATGCGGGGTTCGAGGGTGGTGTTCACACGGTCAGAACAGGTGGTCCTGATCGGCAAACAGGCTCATGACCGACTCACCGGACGCGATGCGCGAGATGGTCTCGGCGATCAGCGGGGCCACGGAGAGTTGGCGAATCTTGTGGCAGGCCTGGGCGGCCTGACTCAGCGGAATGGTGTTGGTCACCACCACCTCGTCCACCGCACCCTTGGCGATGCGCTCCACGGCGGGGCCAGACAGGATGGGGTGGGTGCAGTAGGCGTAGACGTTCTTGGCGCCGCGCTCCTTGAGCACTTCGGCGGCTTTGACCAGCGTGCCGGCGGTGTCGATCATGTCGTCCATGATCACGCAGTTGCGCCCTTCGATGTCACCAATGACGTGCATCACCTCGGACACGTTGGCGCGGGGGCGGCGCTTGTCGATGATGGCCATGTCGCAGTCCAGCTGCTTGGCCAGGGCGCGGGCGCGCACCACACCCCCGACGTCGGGCGACACCACCAGCAGGTCGGAGTAGTTCTTCTGGCGCAGGTCGCCCAGCAGGACCGGCGAGGCGTAGATGTTGTCCACCGGGATGTCGAAGAAGCCCTGGATCTGGTCGGCGTGCAGGTCCATGGTCAGCACGCGGGACACGCCCACGGCTTGCAGCATGTTGGCCACCACCTTGGCGGTGATGGGCACGCGGCTGGAACGGGGACGGCGGTCCTGGCGGGCGTAGCCAAAGTAGGGGATGACGGCAGAAATGCTGTCGGCCGAAGCGCGCTTGAGGGCGTCCACCATGATGATGAGTTCCATCAGGTTCTCATTGGTGGGGGCGCAGGTGGACTGGACCACGAACACGTGGCGGGCACGCACGTTCTGGGTGATTTCCACCGACACTTCGCCGTCGGAGAAGCGGCCCACGTTGGCAGCCCCCACGGTGGTGCCCGTGTGTTTGGCAATTTCGGTGGCCAATACCGGGTTGGCATTGCCGGTGAAAATCATGAAATCAGGGGTGGGTGCTTGCATGATGCCTGTCCAGCAGTGCTCTTTGAGCTGACCAAAGAAAATCGCCGACGGGTGTCGGCGATGTCTGGTGAATGTTTTGGCAGGGGAGGAAGGACTCGAACCCTCGCATGCCGGAATCAAAATCCGGTGCCTTGACCAACTTGGCGACTCCCCTACGCAGGATGATCCGAAGATCAACCGAAACCGTTTCGCATTGTAACCGCTTCGTGGCAACCGGATCGCTCAGATCCATCGCTTGAGCGGGTGCTCCGGCAGGCTGTTGGCTGTTGCCAGAAACCACTCTTCAGGGGCTGCTGGCAGCGTCAACGTGTTGACTGCAGGAGCGAACACTGCACTTCCAGAACCCGTCATCCGGCCTTGAAGGCCTTGCCGGGCCAGCCAGTCGATGCAGTGCCGAATGCTCGGGCAATGCTGTTGCGCGACAGGCTGAAGGTTGTTGCATCCAAACAGCGTGCTGTTTGTTTTGCAGTGATCAGCGAAGCCTTGCATTGTAGCAGCTTTTGTGTCGCGTTTCAAATTTGGGTCGGAAAAAATGGCGGCGGTCGGCAAACCTTGGGGGGGCTTCACCACCAGATAGCGTTGGGGTGACCAGTCCAGGGGCTGAAGCTGCTCGCCAATGCCTTCGGCCCAGGC
>DASUON010000253.1:0-7074 GCA_036276615.1 Burkholderiaceae bacterium | reverse complement strand
TCGCGGCCTTGCAAGGCGGGGCCACCGAGGTGGTGAACGTGGACATGGCCAGCGGGGCGCTGGCCACCGGCCAGCTCAACCACGCCCGCAACGGCTTGTCGGGCCGGGCGCGGTTTCTGGCGCACGACGTGTTCAGCTCGTGGGGCAAGCTCACCCGCCTGGGGCCTTACGAACTGGTGGTACTGGACCCGCCCAGCCACCAGAAGGGCAGCTTTGTAGCCACCAAGGACTACGCCCGCCTGGCGCGCCGCCTGCCCGATTTGCTGGTGCCCGGCGGACACGCCCTGCTGTGCCTGAACGCGCCCGAGCTGGACGCCGAGTTCCTGCACCGCCAAATGCGGGAACAAGCGCCCGAATTGCAGTTTGTGCAGCGCCTGCCCAACCCCGCGGTGTTTGCCGACATCGACCCCGAACGGGCGCTGAAGGTGCTGGTGTACCGGCTGCCCGGCTGACGCCCGGCCCCTTGTTCACTACAAAATCAGTAGCTTCTAACGCTTATTCAAAAAGCGCTAGAGGCTGATTTTTCTTATAAATCAGGCTCCGCCACCCAGGCAGCCCGACGGCGGGCGATTTCCGCCACCAGCTGCCGCGCCAGCGCCAGCTTGGTGTTGCTGGGCATGGACAGGGTGCCGTGTTCGTCCACCAGCAGCAGGGTGTTGTGGTCTTGCCCGAAGGTGGCCGGGCCGATGTTGCCCACCAGCAGCGGCACGCCTTTGCGGGCGCGTTTGGCCTGGGCGTGGGCCAGCAGGTCGTGGCTTTCGGCGGCAAACCCCACGCAGAACAGTTGGCGTTGCTGGGCAGCCTCGCTGGTGGCCATTTGGGCCAGGAGGTCGGGGTTTTCAACAAAGGTCAGCGCCGGGGTCTGACCGCTGCCGTCCTTCTTGATTTTTTGCGTGGCGGCGGTGGCGGGTCGCCAATCGGCCACGGCGGCAGCCGCTACCAAAATGCTTGCATCCTCAGCATGCAGGTCAAGCGCGAGCAGCATGTTTTCTGCCGATTTCACATCCACCCGCAACACGCCCCGCGGGGTGCTCAAGCCCACCGGCCCGGCCACCAGGGTGACGCGGGCACCCGCCTCGTGGGCGGCGCGGGCAATGGCAAAACCCATCTTGCCGCTGGAGAGGTTGGTGATGCCGCGCACCGGGTCGATGGCTTCGTAGGTGGGCCCGGCGGTCACCACCACATGCTGGCCTTCCAGCACCTTGGGGGTGAAGAAACGGATCAGGTCGTACAGCAGTTCGTCGGCCTCCAGCATGCGGCCATCGCCCACCTCGCCGCAGGCTTGTTCGCCTTGCCCCACGTCCAGCACATGCACGCCGTCGGCCCGCAGCTGGGCCACGTTGCGCTGGGTGGCGGGGTTGGCCCACATTTCGCGGTTCATGGCCGGGGCCACGATCAGCGGCACGCGCTCCAGCGGGCGGGCCAGGCACATCAGGCTCAGCAGGTCGTCGGCACCGCCGTGCACCAGCTTCTTGAGGAAGTCGGCGCTGGCCGGGGCCACCACGATGGCGTCGGCCTCGCGGGTGAGGTTGATGTGGGCCATGTTGTTGCCCACGCCGGCGGCGTCGCGCCCGTCCCACTGCGAGCTGAACACGGGCCGCCCCGACAGCGCCTGCATCGTCACCGGGGTGATGAACTGGGTGGCCGCCTCGGTCATGACCACCTGCACGGTGGCCCCGGCCTTGACCAGCGCCCGGCACAGCTCGGCGGCCTTGTAGCAGGCAATGCCGCCCGACAGGCCCAGCACGATGTGACGACCGGCCAGATCGCCCTGCACGGCAGGAGCTGCGGTCACGGAGGGGGAAGTGGATGCTGCGTTCATGGCCGGGTATTAAACAACGGGGGCTCCGCCTCGGCTTTTATAATCGGCGTTTCCACCTCCACGGACGTGCTGCGTCCGGACCCACGACATGACCAAATTTGTCTTCGTCACCGGCGGTGTGGTGTCTTCGCTGGGCAAGGGCATCGCTTCTGCATCCCTGGCTGCGCTGCTTGAGTCGCGCGGCCTCAAAGTCACCCTCATCAAACTCGATCCCTACCTCAACGTCGATCCGGGCACCATGTCGCCCTTTCAGCACGGCGAAGTGTTTGTGACCGACGATGGGGCCGAGACCGACCTCGACCTGGGCCATTACGAGCGTTTCATTGAAACGCGCATGAAAAAGGCCAACAACTTCACCACCGGCCAGATCTACAAAAGCGTGCTCGAAAAAGAGCGCCGCGGCGACTACCTGGGCAAGACCGTGCAGGTCATCCCCCACGTCACCAACGAGATCCAGGATTTCGTCAAGCGCGGGGCCGGTTATGGCACCGACGACGCGGTGGACGTGGCCATCGTGGAAATCGGCGGCACGGTGGGCGACATCGAATCGCTGCCCTTTGTGGAAGCCGTGCGCCAGCTCAGCCTGAAGCTGGGCCCCAACCAGTCGGCCTTTGTGCACCTGACCTACGTGCCCTACATCGCCGCCGCGGGCGAACTCAAGACCAAGCCCACCCAGCACACGGTGCAGAAGCTGCGCGAAATCGGGATCCAGCCCGACGCGCTGCTGTGCCGCGCCGACCGGGCCATTCCCGACGACGAGCGCGAAAAGATCAGCCTGTTCACCAACGTGGCGCAATGGGGCGTGATCTCCATGCCCGACGTGGACACCATCTACAAGGTGCCCCGCGTGCTGCACGAACAGGGCCTGGACGGCCTGATCTGCGACAAGCTGCGCCTGAACACGCCCCCGGCCAACCTCAAGCGCTGGGACGACCTGGTGCACGAGGTGCTGAACCCGCAAGCCCAGGTGGACATTGCCATGGTGGGCAAGTACGTGGACCTGTCGGACAGCTACAAGTCGCTCAACGAGGCGCTGCGCCACGCCGGCATGAAGAACCATGCCAAGGTCAACATCACCTACATCGACTCCGAAAACCTCGAGTCCGAATCGGTCGAGCAACTGGCCCGTTTCGACGCCATCCTGGTGCCCGGCGGTTTCGGCAAACGGGGCGTGGAAGGCAAGATCAAGGCCGCCCAGTTCGCCCGCGAACAGAAGGTGCCCTACCTGGGCATCTGCCTGGGCATGCAGGTGGCCACCATCGAATTCGCCCGCCACGTGGCCGGGCTGAAGCAGGCCAATTCCACAGAGTTCGAGCCCGAGGGCCCGCAGCCGGTCATCGCCCTCATCACCGAGTGGAAAGACGCCGACGGCACCATCAAGACCCGCGACGAACACTCCGACCTGGGCGGCACCATGCGCCTGGGCGCCCAGAGTTCCGACGTGGCCCCGGGCACCCTGGCCCACAGCATCTACGGCCCGGTGGTGACCGAACGCCACCGCCACCGTTACGAAGCCAACGTGGCCTACCTGGACCAGCTGCGTCAGGCCGGGCTGGTGATTTCCGCGCTGACCCAGCGCGAGCAGCTCACCGAGATCGTCGAACTGCCCCAGTCGGCCCACCCCTGGTTCATGGGCGTGCAGTTCCACCCCGAGTTCAAGTCCACCCCGTGGGACGGCCACCCGCTGTTCAACGCCTTCGTCAAGGCGGCGTTGAACCACCAGGGCGCGTCGGCAAAGGTCAGTGCATGAAGCTCTGCGGCTTTGACGTCGGGCTGGATCGGCCCTTTTTCCTGATCGCGGGCACCTGCTCCATCGAGGGGCTGCAAATGTCGCTCGACGTGGCGGGCCAACTCAAGGAAGCCTGCTCTGCGCTGGGCATCCCGCTGATCTACAAAGGTTCGTTCGACAAGGCCAACCGCTCGTCCGGCACCAGCCAGCGCGGCGTGGGCCTGGACAGCGGCCTGAACATCCTGGACGAAGTGCGCCGCCAGACCGGCCTGCCCGTGCTGACCGACGTGCACGAGGCCGCCCAGGTGGCCGAAGTGGCCAGCGTGGTCGATGTGCTGCAAACCCCGGCCTTCCTGTGCCGCCAGACCGACTTCATCCGTGCCGTGGCGCAAAGCGGCAAGCCGGTCAACATCAAGAAGGGGCAGTTCCTGGCCCCGTGGGACATGAAAAACGTCATCGACAAGGCCCGCGCCGCCGCACGCGAGGCGGGTTTGTCGGAAGACCGTTTCCTGGCCTGCGAACGTGGCGTGAGCTTTGGCTACAACAACCTGGTGGCCGACATGACCAGCCTGGCCGAAATGCGCCACAGTGGCGCCCCGGTGGTGTTCGACGTGACCCACTCGGTGCAAAAGCCGGGCGGCCAAGGCACCGTCAGTGGCGGCGCCCGCGAGATGGTGCCGGTGCTGGCCCGTGCGGCCACCGCCGTGGGGGTGGCGGGCCTGTTCATGGAATGCCACCCCAAGCCCGCCGAGGCCTGGAGCGACGGCCCCAACGCCGTGCCGCTCCAGCACATGAAGGCGCTGCTGGAAACCCTGGTCACGCTGGACCAGGCCACCAAGCGCAGCGGCTTCCTGGAAAACCATTTCAACGCCTGACCCCTCACGGAGACCTCACCCATGGCACCCGGCTACCTGATCGTCGAGATGAACATCACCGACATGGACCAGTACCGCCAGTACATGGCCGAGGCCCCCGCGGCGGTCAAGGCCGCCGGGGGTGAATACCTGGTGCGCGGTGGCCAGTTCCAGGTGCTGGAAGGCGACTGGCAGCCCGTGCGCATGGCCCTGCTGCGCTTCCCCAGTTTCGACGCCGCCAAGGCGTTTTACGACGGTGAGATGTACCGCCAGGCCCGCGCCAAACGCGCGGGTGCCACCAGCCACTTCAACATGGTGCTGGTCGAAGGTGTGGACGCCCCGGTCTGATTTTTCAATCTCGATGAAGAAAGTGAAACCATGAGTGCAATCGTAGACATCGTCGGCCGCGAAGTGCTGGACAGCCGCGGCAACCCCACCGTCGAATGCGACGTGCTGCTGGAAAGCGGCGTGATGGGCCGCGCCGCCGTGCCGTCCGGCGCGTCCACCGGCAGCCGCGAAGCCATTGAGCTGCGCGACGGCGACAAGAGCCGCTACCTGGGCAAGGGCGTGCTCAAGGCCGTGGAACACATCAACACCGAAATCTCCGAAGCCGTGCTGGGCCTGGACGCTTCCGAACAAGCCTTCCTGGACAAGACCCTGATCGACCTGGACGGCACCGACAACAAGAGCCGCCTGGGCGCCAACGCCATGTTGGCCGTCTCCATGGCCGTGGCCCGCGCCGCCGCCGAGGAATCCGGCCTGCCGCTGTACCGCTACTTCGGCGGCTCCGGTGCCTGCCAGATGCCCGTGCCCATGATGAACGTGGTCAACGGCGGCGCGCACGCCAACAACAACCTGGACCTGCAAGAGCTGATGATCATCCCCGTGGGCGCCCCGAGCTTCCGCGAGGCGCTGCGCTGGGGGGCCGAGGTGTTCCACGCCCTGAAGAAAATCATGCACGACAAGGGCATGAGCATTGCGGTGGGTGACGAAGGGGGCTTTGCGCCCAACGTGCCCAGCCACGAGGCCGCCATCCAGATGATCCTGGACGCCATTGCCAACGCGGGCTACACCGCCGGTGAACAGATCGCCCTGGGCCTGGACTGCGCCGCCAGCGAGTTCTACAAGGACGGCCAGTACGTCCTGGAAGGCGAAGGCGGCCTGAAACTGTCCGCCCAGCAATGGACCGACATGCTGGAAACCTGGGTCGACAAGTACCCCATCATCAGCATCGAAGACGCCATGGCCGAAGGCGACTGGGACGGCTGGAAGCTGCTGACCGAGCGCCTGGGCAAGAAGGTGCAGCTGGTGGGTGACGACCTGTTCGTGACCAACACCAAGATCCTGAAGGAAGGCATCGAGAAGAGCATTGCCAACTCCATCCTCATCAAGATCAACCAGATCGGCACCCTGACCGAAACCTTCGCCGCCATCGAAATGGCCAAGCGCGCCGGGTACACCGCCGTCATCAGCCACCGTTCGGGCGAAACCGAGGACAACACCATTGCCGACATCGCCGTGGGCCTGAACGCAGGCCAAATCAAGACCGGCAGCTTGAGCCGTTCCGACCGCATGGCCAAGTACAACCAGCTGCTG
Source organism: Burkholderiaceae bacterium (assembly GCA_036276615.1). Taxonomy (GTDB): domain Bacteria; phylum Pseudomonadota; class Gammaproteobacteria; order Burkholderiales; family Burkholderiaceae_C; genus UBA2334. Next base: position 1,073 of record DASUON010000253.1, on the reverse strand, counting down.
CGCATCGAAGAAGACCTGGGTGACATCGCCGTCTACCCCGGCCGTGCCGCCTTTTACAACCTGAAGTAAGCGGTTTCACCTGTGGCTGCCCGACTCGTCACCCTGCTGCTGCTGGCCCTGCTGGGGCTGGTGCACGCACAGCTGTGGCTGGGTCGCGGCAGCGTGACCCAGGTGGCCCAGATGAAGCAGGCGTTGGCCCGCCAACAGGCGGCCAACCAGCAGGCACAGTGGCGCAACGACCAGCTGGCCAACGAAATCCGGGACCTGCGCGAGGGCCTGGAAATCATCGAAGAGCGCGCCCGCGCTGAGCTGGGCATGGTCAAGCCCAACGAGCTGTTTGTGCAGGTGGTGCGCAACCCGGCCCCGGCGGCCACCCAACCCTGAGCGCCCGCGCGGCCCGTGAGTTTCTGCATTGCCCTGCTGGGTGCCCGACACACCGGCAAGACCACCCTCGCCCAGGCCTTGGCCCGTGGACTGGAACAAGCCCAGGTGGGCCCCGTGGTCCTGGTGGCCGACCTGCTGAGCCCCCGCCACCCCAACCCGGATGAGCCGCCGTCCCTCGCCGAATGCCAGGCCGCGGCCCACACGTTGACCCTGGCCACGGCCCAGGGCATGCAGACCGCAGGCGCCCAAGGCTGGGTGGTGATCGACATCCCCACCCCGCTCGGCCTGCCGCCCTTCAGCCTGCCCACCACCCCGTCGCTGCTGCTGCTGATGGGGCTGGACCTGCCGCCATGCGCCACCCACACCGACCAGGACAACGCCCTTCGGCAGGCCCTGGCACGCCAAGCCACCCCGGTGCACACCATCTACGGCGAAGGCTCAGACCGGGAGCAGGCGGCTTGGCAGACCTTGCTGGGTCGCCTGGGGTCAGGGCATCCCGCCGCAAACGCTATTAAAAAAATAGCTGCTCACGCTTATTCTGAAAGCGCCAGAAGGATAAAAAGCCTTCAATTCAAACCGATGTGCGAAAACTGCGGAAACGCCGAGTGTGAACAGCGGCTGTTCCGCCAGCTCATTGCGGGTCGGTGCTGGCGGGGGGAGACACCACCGCCTGGGTGAACAGCTGCGCG
>DASUON010000252.1:0-14295 GCA_036276615.1 Burkholderiaceae bacterium | reverse complement strand
AGTCCTCGTGGCCGTCCTTGGGCGCGGTGAAGGGGTGGTGCACCGCCGTCCAGCGGTCGTCTTCCTCGTCGTATTCGAACATGGGGAAGTCCACCACCCACATCGGGGCCCAACGGTCGTCGAACAGGCCGTTCTTCTTGCCCAGGGCGCTGTGGCCGATCTTGATGCGCAGGGCACCGATGGCGTCGTTGACGACCTTGGCCTTGTCGGCACCGAAGAAGATGATGTCGCCGTCCTGCGCACCGGTGCGGGCCAGGATGTCGGCCACGGCCTTGTCGTGCAGGTTCTTGACGATGGGGCTTTGCAGGCCGTCACGGCCCTTGGCCACTTCGTTGACCTTGATCCAGGCCAGGCCCTTGGCCCCGTAGATCTTGACGAACTCGGTGTAGGCGTCGATTTCGCTGCGGCTCATTTCGCCACCGCCACGCACACACAGGGCCACCACGCGGCCATTCTTCATCTGGGCGGGGGCGCTGAACACCTTGAAGTCGACGTCGGCCATGACGTCGGTGAGTTCGGTGAACTCCATCTTCACGCGCAGGTCGGGCTTGTCGGAGCCATAACGGTGCATGGCTTCGCTGTAGGCCATGACCGGGAACTCGCCCAGGTCAATGCCCAGGGTGTTCTGGAACACGGTTTTGATCATGCCCTGGAACATGTCGCGGATGTCCTGCTCCGTCAGGAAGGACGTCTCGATATCGATCTGGGTGAACTCGGGCTGGCGGTCGGCGCGCAAGTCTTCGTCGCGGAAGCACTTGGTGATCTGGTAGTAGCGGTCGAAACCGGCCACCATCAGCAGCTGCTTGAACAGCTGGGGCGACTGGGGCAGCGCAAAGAATTGGCCGTCGTGCACGCGGCTGGGCACCAGGTAGTCACGCGCACCTTCGGGCGTGCTCTTGGTGAGCATGGGGGTTTCGATGTCAATGAAGCCGTTGGCGTCCAGGAACTTGCGCACCTCCATGGCCACGCGGTAGCGCAGCATGAGGTTTTTCTGCATGGCTGGGCGGCGCAGGTCCAGCACGCGGTGGGTCAGGCGGGTGGTTTCGGACAGGTTGTCGTCGTCGAGCGTGAACGGGGGGGTGACCGACGGGTTGAGCACGGTCAGCTCGTGGCACAACACCTCGATCTTGCCGCTCTTCAAGTTGTCGTTGGTGGTGCCTTCAGGGCGTGCGCGCACCAAGCCTTTGATTTGAATGCAAAACTCGTTGCGCAGGCCTTCGGCTGCCTTGAACATCTCGGGGCGGTCGGGGTCACACACCACCTGCACATACCCCTCACGGTCGCGCAGGTCGACGAAGATCACCCCGCCGTGGTCGCGACGGCGGTTGACCCAGCCGCAAAGGGTCACGGTTTGGCCCAGCAGGGCTTCGGTCACCAGACCGCTGTAATGGGTGCGCATGGTCATGTTGGGGTCTTTCGATACGGAATGTGGAAACCCGCCCGAACCGGGCAGGTGAAAGGTCAGGCGGACGGAGCTCCCGCCGCGTTCAGGGTTTTGGGGCCACCGGGCACGATCACGCCCATGGACACCACGTAGGTGAGCGCCTCATCGACACTCATCTTCAATTCGACGCAATCGGCTTTTCTCACCATCACGAAATAGCCACCCGTGGGGTTGGGCGTGGTGGGCACGTACACGCTCAGGCAATCGTCGGGCAGATGATCCAGCAGCTCGCCACCGGGTGCCCCGGTGAGGAAGGCCACCGTCCACATGCCTGGCTGGGGCCATTGCACCAGCACCGCCTTGCGAAACGCATTGCCCTTGTCGGAAAACAGCGTGTCGGAAATCTGCTTCACGCCCGAATAGATGGGCCGCACCACCGGGATGCGGTGCAGCAGCGCATGCCACCAGTGGATGAGCTGCTTGCCCACGATGTTGGACGCAAGGGCACCGATGCTCAGCACCACCCCCAACGCAAACAACACCCCCAGTCCGGGAATGCGCACGCCCAGCCAATGCTCGGGCTGCCAGGCCACCGGAAGGATGTTGAGGGTCTGGTCCAGGGTGGAGACCACCCACTGCAACACCCACAGGGTGATGCTCAGCGGGGCCAAAACCAGCAGTCCAGCCAACAGCCACTTGCGAATCGAAGCCACGGGCAATCCGTCCGTTCAGGTCAGTGGCAGGAGCAGGAGCCACCACACGACGCCGCGGGCGTTGCTGGGGCAGCAGCAGAGGTTTCGGCCGCAGGCGCTGCGGCAGGGGCGGATGATGCAGCACCGGCCGTAGCGCCTGAGGCCGGGGCGGTTGCCGGAGCAGCCGTGCCGCCTGAGCCACCGCGGAAATCGGTCACGTACCAGCCCGAACCCTTGAGCTGGAAACCCGCCGCAGTGACCTGCTTGCGAAACGCATCGGCCCCGCATTGTGGGCAGGTGGTCAGCGGGGCGTCGGAAATTTTCTGGAGCACGTCCTTGGCGTGGCCGCAGGACTCGCATCGGTAAGCGTAGATAGGCATGGGGCTTGAACCAGGAAAATTTGAACTCGGAAAGGGAGCAAAACCCTTAATTATAGGTAGCCCCCCGAGTTTCAAGCCCCGGGGTCAGCCAGTCGTCACCACAGCGAAATGCGCAGGTAGAGCTGCATGACGATCAAACCCAATGCAAAACCCACGCCAGCCGACACGATGTTGCTCAACAGGCGGTTGGTGCGGCGCTGCTCGGCCAGCAACTCCTTGAGGGTGTCGGCCTCGGGTTGGGCACGCTGGCGCAGCGCATCGTGCAACAGGCGCGGCAGCGCGGGCAGCAGCTTGGCGTACTGCGGGGCCTCGGCCTTGATCTGTTGCCACAGACGCTCCGGGCCCACCTGTTCCATCATCCATTTCTCAAGGAAAGGCTTGGCGGTGCTCCACAGGTCCAGGTCGGGGTCGAGCTGGCGGCCCAGGCCTTCGATGTTGAGCAGCGTCTTTTGCAACAGCACCAGCTGCGGCTGAATTTCCACGTGGAAGCGGCGGGATGTCTGGAACAGGCGCATCAACACCATGCCCAACGAAATCTCCTTCAGCGGACGGTCGAAGTACGGTTCACACACGGCGCGGATGGCGGCTTCCAGCTCGTCCACACGGGTGTCGGCAGGCACCCAGCCCGACTCGATGTGCAATTGCGCCACCCGCTTGTAGTCGCGCTGGAAAAAGGCCGTGAAGTTCTGGGCCAGGTATTCCTTGTCGAACTCGGTGAGGGTGCCGACGATGCCAAAGTCCAGCGAGATGTAGCGCCCGAAAGTGGCCGCATCCAGGCTGACCTGGATGTTGCCTGGGTGCATGTCGGCATGGAAGAAGCCGTCGCGGAACACCTGGGTGAAGAAGATGGTCACCCCATCGCGGGCCAGTTGCTTGAAGTCCACCCCGGCCTGGCGCAAGCGGTCGATCTGACCGATGGGCACCCCCTTCATGCGCTCCATCACCATCACGTCGGTGCGGCAAAAGTCCCAGAACATCTCGGGGATGATGACCAGGTTCAGGTCCTGCATGTTGCGGCGCAACTGGGCGGCGCTGGACGCCTCGCGCAGCAGATCCAGCTCGTCGTGCAGGTATTTGTCGAACTCGGCCACCACCTCGCGGGGTTTGAGGCGCTTGCCGTCGGCAGACAGGCGCTCCACCCAGCCCGCCATCACACGCATCAGCGCCAGATCACTTTCGATGACCGGCAGCATGCCGGGGCGCAGCACCTTGACGGCCACCTCGCGCCCATTGGCCAAGGTGGCAAAGTGCACCTGCGCGATGGACGCACTGGCCACGGGTTCGCGGTCGAAAGTGGCGAACACCTGGTCCACCGGGCGGCCAAAGGCCTTTTCGATGGTGGCCACCGCAATGTCCGACGAGAACGGGGGCACGCGGTCTTGCAGCCGGGCGAGTTCGTCGGCAATGTCGGGCGGCATCAGGTCACGGCGGGTGGACAGCACCTGCCCGAACTTGACAAAGATGGGCCCCAACGACTCCAGGGCCAGCCGCAGCCGTTCGCCCCGGGGTCGGTCCAGGCGCCGACCCAGTGTCACCAGCCGGGTGAGACGGCGCAGCCAGGGGTGATCGAAGCTGGAGAGCACCAGCTCGTCCAGCCCGTGCCGCAACACCACCCACAGGATGAAGGCCCCGCGGAACCAGCGCATCATGCCTGGGCCGGGGGTTGTGCCCCCGGCTGCCAGCGTTGCCCGAACGAGCGCACGGCCAGGGCCGCAGCCTTGAGGCCACCCATCAGCCAATGGGCAGGGGCATCGCCCATCAGGCGGGCCAGGTCTTCTTCCACGTCCCAACGCAGGTTGTCCACCAGCCAGGCCACTTCTGACGCCAGTTGCACATCGCCCTCGATGCCCACGGCGGGCTTGTCGCCACGCGCCAGGGCTTCGACGATGGAGCCGATTTGCGTGTCGGTGAGGGTGACGGTGAGGTCGGCCGGGGCATGGGCCGTGTCGGGGGTGTAGGGGGCTGGACGCTCCAGCAAACCCGCGGGTGTGGCGCGCAGGCCCAGTTCAAAGCGGCCCCAGACCAGGCGGGCCGTCTTGCCCCGCTGACGCCGGATGCGTTCCTGCGCCACGGGTTCGGCCTGCACGATGTGGTTGAGCAACAGCACCACCCGGTTTTGCACCTCGTCCACCACCCAAGGCGGGGGCTGGACCGAGTCCAACAGGTTCTGGAACAACGCGCCACCGGGCAACGACGACAGGGGTGGCAACGGCGGCAGGAAGGAGAGGGGCGGCGTCTTGTTCATAACCCCGCGATTCTGACCGATTGGCGCGACACCTTGGCGCGCCAGGGTCAGCCCGTGGACGTCACTGCAGGGCCTGAACGCCTGCCACCAGCCAGCCGCCGGGACCGGCCTTGGGCCGGGTGATGTTCCACACCTCGCGGAACGGGTTGGGGCCCGCGGAGGCGTCTTCGCGGATCATGCCGGAGAACTCCACGCTGGCCATGTACTCGGCCTCGGTCTCTTCGATGCCCAGCAGGCGGGCGTCGAGCATCACCACCTCGGTGACGTTGACGGCCCCCGGGGCCTGCCGCTCGCGGTCGGCCAACTGGGCCTTGATCTGGTCCAGCATCTCGTCGGTCATCATGGCCCGCAGGCTGGGGATGTCCGCCCGGTCCCAGGCGGCCTGGAGGTTGACGAAATTGGTCTTGGATGCCTTCAGGAAGGCGTCCACGTCAAAGTCCTGGGGAATGCCCCAGGCCGATGCACTGGGCAGTGCGGAACCGATCAGGCTGCCGGGCGCCTCCTGGAAGCGGCTGGATTGAAACCCCGTGGTGTTGCGCTCCCAGGGACGGGCCGACGCGTCGTTGCCCACGTTTTTGGGGCTGTAGTCCCGGGCCTGGTGCATGCCGCCCCCCGAAGCCGCCCCCTGATAGGCCAGCCCATCGGCGGACACGGCCTGGCGCTGCTGGCGAGACCGCATCCAGGCACCGACCACGCCCATCACCAGCAAGGCCAGCAAGCCCACCAGCAGCAGTTGGGCAAAACCCTCACCCAACCCCAGGGACGAGGCCAACCAAGCCAGACCCAGACCCGCCGCCAAGCCCCCCAGCATGGCCCCCCAGGGACGGCGCTGAGGTTGTGCCGCGGCCGGCGCACCCGCCGTGGCCGGGGCCGAAGCCGATTTGGTCGGAGCCGCGGCAGGGGCCACGGCCGGAGCAGGGGTCGATGCAGGCGCGTCTGCGCGCTGGGTGACATTGGAGGATTGCTTGCCCACCGAGCCACCGCCGCCCAGCCGTTTGGCTGCCAGCGCGGTGTCGGTGAACAACACCATGGACAGAGCAAACAAGACGGACAGCAGTTTCATGGAGGTCTCCTGATCAGGTGTTCTTATGGGGGTCATCGGCCTGGGGCCTGCTTTTTGAACCCGGGGTTTCAGCATTTGATGCCGACGTGCAAGGCCACCACACCGCCGGTGAGGTTGTGCACGTCCACATGGCCGAAGCCCGCGGTTTTCATGAGGGCACGCAACTCTTCCTGCCCGGGGTGCATGCGGATGGACTCGGCCAGGTAACGGTAGCTGGCCTCGTCGTTGGCGATCCAGCCGCCCAGCTTGGGCAGCAGGTTGAAGGAGTACCAGTCGTAGGCTTTTTCCAGCGGCTTGGCCACGCGGGAGAACTCCAGCACCAGCAGCTTGCCGCCGGGCTTGAGGACGCGGCACATCTCCTTCAGGGCCAGGTCCTTGTGCGTCATGTTGCGCAGGCCGAAGGCCACCGACACCAGGTCGAAATGGCCGTCGGGAAACGGCAGTTGCTCCGCGTCGCACACCAGGGTGGGCAGCACCACGCCCTTGTCGAGCAGGCGGGCACGGCCTTCGCGCAGCATGGCTTCGTTGATGTCGGTGTGCACCACCCGCCCGGTGGGGCCCACGCGCGGGGCAAAGCCCAGCGACAAGTCACCCGTGCCCCCGGCAATGTCCAGCACCTGCTGGCCGGGGCGGACGTTGGCCACGGTGAGCGTGTAGGCCTTCCAGATGCGGTGCAGGCCCATGGACATGACGTCGTTCATCAGGTCGTACTTGGGCGCGACCGAATCGAACACGCCGCGGACCTTGCGGGCCTTCTCGCGTTCGTCAACCGTCTCGAAACCGAAATGGGTGGTGCTCATGGGGGCATTGTCCAACGTCAAGGGTGGCCGCAGCTGTGTCCACCCTTGGGGGGCATGGGGGTATCGCGGTCAACCCCGGCTGCGGCCAGGCGGTCGTTGTATTCCTGCCACAAATCGGCCTCGTGGCGGCCCAGTTGGTACAGGAGGTCCCAGGTGAAGATGCCGCTGTCGTGGCCGTCTGAAAACGTGGGTTGCACCGCGTAGTTGCCCACAGGTTCCAGCGCCACGATGTCCACCTGCCGCTTGCCGGTCTGCAGCACCTCCTGCCCGGGTCCGTGGCCCTGCACCTCGGCCGAGGGCGAATAGACACGCATCAGCTCAAAGGGAATGCGAAAGGTTTCTCCATTGCTGAACCCCACTTCCAGCACACGGGACTGACCGTGCAGTGTGAGGGACTCGGGCAGCGGGGATTCGGGCTTCAATCCGGCCATGGTCAACGCTCCTGGGAAAAGGTGGGGACAAAGAGGAACCGGCTCACCAGGGCAGCAGGCGCTGGCGCAACACCTCGTCCACGCGGGGCATCAGGTGCTCCAGCACGGACAGCTGGCCGGGTTCGACCGTGCGCTGCGCCTGGCCCCAGATGGGGGCGGGGAAATGGCTGTCCCAGTCGAAGCGGGCAATGACGTGCCAGTGCAGGTGCGGCACCACGTTGCCCAGCGCGGCCAGGTTGATTTTGGTGGGGTGCAGGTGCTCGCGCACGGCCCGCTCCACGATGTTGAGCACGCGCATGGCCTCGATCTGGTCGGCGTCAGACAGGTCTGACCACTCCACCACATGGTCGTTCCAGACCACGCGGTACAGCGCGGGAAAACCGGGCTCCTGGGCGCGGATCACACGGCAGCGGTCCAGCCGCGCCACCAGCAGGCCGCCATCGGCCTGGCACAAAGGACAAGGATTCACAGGAAACAAACTTTCAGACGGGGGCACCCAGCCCCTTACACCAGCACGCGTTCGATGCCACCGGCATTGGCCCGGGCCACGTACTGCGGCATCCAGTCTTCACCCAGGATGTGCCGAGCCATTTCGACCACGATGTAGTCGGCTTCCAGCAGGCCGTTTTGCAGGTCGTTGCCGTAACGGCTCAGCCCTTGCAGGCAGCTGGGGCAGGAGGTGAGGATCTTGATGTTTTTGGCACCCACCGCTTTATCCACCTGGTTTGTTTGCTTCAAATTACGAAGCGACTGCTCATTTTTGCGCAGCTCTTCTTCCTTGCGGAAACGCACCTGGGTGCTGATGTCGGGGCGGGTCACACCCAGCGTGCCCGACTCGCCGCAGCAACGCTTGGCCTCAATGACCTGCTCACCCATCAGCGCCTTGACGGTCTTCATGGGGTCTTGCTGCTTCATGGGGCTGTGGCAGGGGTCGTGGTACAGGTAGCCACCGGCCCCGGGCTGATCGGCCCCGGGCAGGGTGATGCCTTTTTCCAGCAGGTACTCGTGGATGTCGACGATGCGGCAGCCAGGGAAGATCTTCTCGAACTGGTAACCCTGCAGTTGGTCGTAGCAGGTGCCGCAGCTCACCACCACGGTCTTGATGTCCAGGTAGTTGAGGGTGTTGGCCACGCGGTGGAACAGCACCCGGTTGTCGGTGATCATCTGCTCGGCCTTGTCGAACTGGCCGCTGCCGCGCTGCGGGTAGCCGCAGCACAGGTAACCCGGCGGCAGCACGGTCTGCACACCCGCGTGCCACAGCATGGCCTGGGTGGCCAGCCCCACCTGGCTGAACAGGCGCTCGGAGCCGCAGCCGGGGAAGTAGAACACCGCCTCGGTCTCGGCCGTGGTGGCCTGCGGGTTGCGGATGATGGGGACGTAGTTGCGGTCCTCGATGTCCAGCAGCGCCCGCGCCGTGCGCTTGGGCAGTCCGCCCGGCAGCTTCTTGTTGATGAAGTGGATCACCTGCTCCTTGATGGGCGCGGTGCCCACGCTGGCAGGGGGCGCACTGGTCTGCTTGCGTGCGGCCAGCTTGAACACGTCGTGCGCCAGACGCTGCACCTTCATGCCCACGCCCACCATGGCCGTGCGGGCCAGCTTGATGGTCTCGGGGTTGGTGGCGTTGAGCATGAACATGGCCGCGGCGTTGCCGGGGCGGAAGCTCTTTTGCCCCATCTTGCGCAGCAGGTTGCGCATGTTCATGGACACGTCGCCGAAGTCGATCTTGACCGGGCACGGCGAGAGGCACTTGTGGCAGACGGTGCAGTGGTCGGCCACGTCCTCGAACTCTTCCCAGTGCTTGATGCTGATGCCGCGGCGGGTCTGCTCCTCGTACAGGAAGGCCTCCACCAGCAGCGAGGTGGCCAGGATCTTGTTGCGCGGGCTGTAGAGCAGGTTGGCACGGGGCACGTGGGTGGCGCACACGGGTTTGCACTTGCCGCAGCGCAGGCAGTCCTTGACGCTGTCGGCAATGGCGCCGATGTCGCTCTGCTGCATGATGAGCGACTCGTAACCCATCAGCCCGAAGCTGGGGGTGTAGGCGTGACTCAGGTCCGCGTGGCGCACCAGTTCATCAGAAAAATCAGCCTCTACCGCTTTACCTGAAAGCGAAGCATGCTCCTTGTTTCGGAGCAACTTGCCTTTGTTGAAGCGCCCTTGCGGGTCCACGCGCTGCTTGTACTGGGCAAACGGAGCCAGTTCCTCGTCGGTGAGGAATTCCAGCTTGGTGATGCCAATGCCGTGCTCGCCGGAAATCACGCCGTCCAGGCTGCGCGCCAGCACCATGATGCGGGCCACCGCCTCGTGGGCGGTTTGCAGCATGGCGTAGTCGTCGCTGTTGACGGGGATATTGGTGTGCACGTTGCCGTCACCGGCGTGCATGTGCAGGGCCACCCACACCCGCCCCTTCAGCACCCGCTGGTGAATGGCGTTGCACGCCTCCAGCACCGGGGTGAAGGCGGACCCGGCAAAAATGCTTTGCAGCGGGCCGCGGATCTGGGTTTTCCAGCTGGCGCGCAGGCTGTGGTCCTGCAGCTGCGGGAACAGGCTTTCCACCTCGGCCAGCCAGTGGGCCCACTGGGCCTGCACGTCGCCGATCAGCGTCAGCGCCTGCTGCACGCGGTCTTCCAGCAGCTCGGCGCTGGCGATGTCGTTGGCGTCATCGGTCTTGCCCAGCGGCAGGTCGCCCTTGCGGAAGAAGGCCAGCAGCTCGTCGGCCAGTTGCAACTTGTTGCGCAGGCTCAGCTCGATGTTGATGCGCTCGATGCCGTCGGTGTACTCGGCCATGCGGGGCAGCGGGATCACCACGTCTTCGTTCACCTTGAAGGCGTTGGTGTGCCTGCTGATGGCCGCGGTGCGCTTGCGGTCCAGCCAGAACTTCTTGCGGGCCTCGGGGCTGATGGCCACAAAACCCTCGCCACTGCGGCTGTTGGCAATGCGCACCACCTCGCTGGTGGCGCGGGCCACGGCGTCAGGGTCGTCGCCCACGATGTCGCCCACCAGCACCATCTTGGGCAGGCCGCCACGTTTGCTCTTGGTGGCGTAGCCCACGGCCTTCAGATAGCGGTCGTCCAGGTGCTCCAGGCCGGCCAGCAGAACCGGGGAGGGACCCGGTTCTCCCGATTCACCGCCGCCAGGCGGCTTCATCAGGGTGAACATGAAGTCCTTGATCTCCACGATGCTGGGCACCGCGTTGCGCGCATGGCCAAAAAACTCCAGGCACACGGTGCGGGTGTGGCTGGGCATGCGGTGTACCACCCAGCGGGCGCTGGTGATGAGGCCGTCGCAGCCTTCCTTTTGCACGCCCGGCAGGCCGCTCAGGAACTTGTCGGTCACGTCCTTGCCCAGGCCCTCCTTGCGGAAGCTGGGGCCAGGAATGTCCAGCCGCTCGGTGCGGATCAGGGTTTTGCCATCGGCTTCGAAGTACTTCAGCTCGAAGCTGGCCATGTCGGCGTCGTGGATCTTGCCCAGGTTGTGGCCGATGCGGGTGACCTCCAGCCACTGCGCTTCGGGGGTGACCATGCGCCAGCCCGCCAGGTTGTCCAGCGCCGTGCCCCACAGCACGGCCTTCTTGCCGCCCGCGTTCATGGCGATGTTGCCGCCCACGCACGAGGCTTCGGCACTGGTGGGGTCCACCGCAAACACGTAGCCCGCGCGCTCGGCGGCATCGGCCACCCGCTGGGTGACCACACCGGCCTCGGTCCAGATGGTGGGCACCGGGTGGCCCACGCCGGGCAGGCTGACCTGCTCGACCTCGGTCATGGCCTCCAGCTTTTCGGTGTTGATGACGGCGCTCTGCCAGGTGAGCGGAATGGCCCCGCCGGTGTAGCCAGTGCCGCCCCCACGGGGCACGATGGTCAGCCCCAGGTCGATGCAGCCCTTGACCAGACCGGCCATTTCGGCCTCGGTGTCGGGCGTCAGCACCACAAACGGGTATTCCACCCGCCAGTCGGTGGCGTCGGTCACGTGACTCACGCGGGAGAGGCCGTCGAACTTGATGTTGTCTTTGGCGGTGTACTTGCCCAGGGTGCGCACCACCTTCTGGCGCAGGCGGGCCATGTGGTCGAACTGCTGGGCAAACCGCTGCACGGCACCGCGGGCGGCATCGAGCAGTTGGGCCACCAGGGCGTCGCGTTCGGCGTCTTCACCCGGGGTGCGGCGCTTTTGCACCTCGGTCAGGCGGTGGTGCAGCGCCTCGGTCAGGGCGTTGCGGCGCTTGGGGTTGTCCAGCAGGTCGTCTTGCAGGTAGGGGTTGCGCTGCACCACCCAGATGTCGCCCAGCACCTCGTACAGCATGCGGGCCGAGCGGCCAGTGCGCCGCTCCTGGCGCAGCTGGTTGAGCACAGCCCAGGCCCCTTCACCCAGCAGGCGAATGACGATTTCGCGGTCTGAGAACGAGGTGTAGTTGTACGGAATCTCGCGAAGCCGGGCGGGGGCTTCGTCCACAGGCTGCATCAGGTGCTGGAGGGGGGTGGGAGCATTCATGACCAGGGCCATTTCCGGGGAGCGCAACCCGGGTGGCAGACGTACTTTTGGGGGAGGGGGATGTTACCGCAGTGCAACATACACCCACCCGGGGCATGGAAACCCCCGATGACACCCGGCTGAAAGCCCGATGCAATGGTTTTGTCACATGGGCGGCATACGCTTGCCCCCGTTTGGCGGACGATGGCGCCCCCTGGCGAGCGACCGCACCTTCTCCACAAGGACCTTTGACATGCTGATTCGACACACCCTGACCGCGGCCACGCTGGCCTGTGGCACGCTGATGGCCTCCGCCGCCCACGCACAGACCGAAATCCAGTGGTGGCACTCCATGGGTGGTGCCCTGGGCGAATGGGTGAACGACCTGGCCAAGGACTTCAACGCCAGCCAGAAGGACTACAAGATCGTGCCCACCTTCAAGGGCAGCTACGACGAGTCCATGACCGCCGCCATTGCCGCCTACCGGGCGGGCAACGCACCGGCCATCCTGCAGGTGTTTGAGGTGGGCACCGCCACCATGATGGCCAGCAAGGGGGCCATCGTGCCGGTGGCCGAGGTCATGAAAAGAGCCGGTGTGGCCTTCGACCCCGCCGCTTATGTGCCCGCCGTCTCTGGTTACTACACCGCGCCCAATGGCCAGATGCTGAGCTTCCCGTTCAACAGCTCCACCCCGGTGTTCCACTACAACAAGGACGCCTTCAAGGCCGCGGGCCTGGACCCCGAGAAGCCCCCCACCACCTGGCCCGAGGTGGCACTGGCCGCGGCCAAGCTCAAGACGGCCGGCCACAAGTGCCCCTTCACCACCAGCTGGGTGAGCTGGACGCAGCTGGAGAGCTTCAGCGCCTGGCACAACACCCTGTTTGCCACCAAGAACAACGGTTTCGGTGGCCTGGACACCCGCCTGGCCTTCAACAGCCCGCTGCATGTGCGCCACATTGAAAACCTGGGCAACATGGCCAAGCAAGGCCTGTTCGTCTACAAGGGCCGGGGCAACGCGGCCGACGCCACCTTTGTGTCGGGCGAGTGCGCCATGATGACCGGCTCGTCCGCGCTGTACGGCAACGTCAAGCGCAACGGCAAGTTCGGCTATGGCATTGGCACCCTGCCCTACTACCCCGATGTGCAGGGCGCACCGCAGAACACCGTGATCGGCGGGGCCAGCCTGTGGGTCATGTCGGGCAAGAAGGACGCCGAATACAAGGGCGTGGGCCAGTTCTTCGCCTACCTGTCCAAGCCTGAAGTGGCCGCCGCCAGCCACCAGCGCACGGGTTACCTGCCCGTCACCAAAGCCTCTTTCGAGCTGACCGACAAGGCCGGTTTCTACAAGCAGAACCCGGGTACCGACGTGTCGGTGAACCAGATGATCCGCAAGACCACCGACAAGTCGCGGGGGGTTCGCCTGGGCAACTTCGTGCAGATCCGCACCATCGTGGACGAAGAGATGGAAGGCGTCTGGAGTGGCAAGAAGGGGCCGCAGGAGGCGCTGGACTCGGCGGTCAAGCGCGGCAACGAACAGCTGGAGCGCTTCGAAAAAGCCAACAAGTCCTGAGCCAGGGGCCGCGCTGGCGGCCTTGATCCCCCCCTTCAACACCCACAGCCCTGGCGGCTTGGGTGTTTTGTGTTTTGCGGGGCTGTGAGCCCTTCCCTCTCCTGCCTGGACGGTTTCCCCTCATGGAAAAACGTGTTCGCTTTCGGTCGTGGTGGCTGCCCTGGGTGCTGATCGCGCCGCAGATGGCCATCGTGCTGGTGTTCTTTTTCTGGCCCGCGGGCCAGGCGCTCTACCAGAGCCTGCTGCAACAGGACGCCTTTGGCACCAGCACCGAGTTTGTGGGTTTGGAGAACTTTGCGCGGCTGTTTGCCGACGCAGGCTACCTGGATTCGTTCAAGACCACGGCGGTGTTCTCGCTGCTGGTGGCCAGCATCGGCCTGAGCCTGTCGCTGTTGCTGGCCGTCATGGCCAACCGCGTGGTGCGCGGGGCGGGGTTCTACAAGACGCTGTTGATCTGGCCTTACGCCGTGGCCCCCGTGGTGGCCGGTGTGTTGTGGCTGATGATGTTCGCCTCCCCCTACGGCGTGGTGGCCTACGCACTCAAGGCCATGGGGCTGGAATGGGACCACCTGCTCAACCCCAACCATGCCATGGCGCTGATCGTGATGGCGGCGGTGTGGAAGCAGATTTCCTACAACTTCCTGTTCTTCCTGGCCGGGTTGCAGAGCATCCCCAAGTCGCTGATCGAGGCGGCGGCCATTGACGGTGCATCGCCCTGGCGGCGGTTCTGGACCATCGTGTTCCCGCTGCTTTCGCCCACCACGTTTTTCCTGCTGGTCATCAACGTGATCTACGCCTTCTTCGACACCTTTGCCATCGTCGATGCGGCCACACACGGCGGGCCGGGCAAGGACACGGCCATCCTGGTCTACAAGGTGTATTACGACGGCTTCAAGGCGCTGGACATGGGCGGATCGGCAGCCCAGTCGGTCATCCTCATGGGCATCGTCATCGCCTTGACGGTGGTGCAGTTCCGCTTTGTCGAGAAGAAAGTGCAGTACTGACATGTTGACCCCCACGCTCCCTCTGGTCGCTGCCCCCCAAGGGGGTCGGCCTTTCTCGGGACGGCCCAGCGAAAGGCCGCTGCCATGATCGAACGACGCCCCTGGCTCACCCTGCTGGCCCACTGCATCCTCATCGTGGGGGTGTTGGTGGTGGCGTTTCCGGTGCTGGTCACGCTGATCGGCTCCACCCAGACCGCCGAGCAGATTTCCAGCAGCCACCCGCTGTCGCTCTGGCCCGGCAGCAACGTGTGGGAAAGCTACCGCC